>NZ_FOJJ01000001.1:300000-587354 GCF_900111775.1 Desulfuromonas acetexigens
CGCATCGGTGTGGCCGTCCCCCGTTCGGGGTTGGCGCACAACTACCAGGAAGTCCTGGAGGTCATTGAGCATGTCGGCTTCCCGGCCATCATCCGGCCTTCCTTCACCCTGGGCGGCACCGGCGGCGGCATCGCCTACAACCGGGAAGAGTACGAAACCATGGCCATGGCCGGGATCGACGCCTCGCCGACCGATGAAATCCTGGTCGAGGAATCGGTCATCGGCTGGAAAGAGTACGAGCTGGAGGTCATGCGCGACCTCGCCGACAACGTCGTCATCATCTGCTCCATCGAAAACCTCGATCCCATGGGGGTGCATACCGGCGACTCCATCACCGTCGCTCCGGCGCAAACGCTGACCGACAAGGAATACCAGATCCTGCGCGACGCCTCGTTGCGCATCATCCGCGAAATCGGCGTGGAAACGGGGGGCTCGAACATCCAGTTCGGCATCAACCCGAAGGACGGCCGACTGGTGGTGATCGAGATGAATCCCCGCGTCTCCCGCTCCTCGGCGCTGGCCTCCAAGGCCACCGGCTTCCCCATCGCTAAGATCGCCGCCAAGCTCTCCGTCGGCTACACCCTGGACGAGATCCGCAACGACATCACTCGGGAAACCTACGCCTCCTTCGAGCCGACCATCGACTACGTCGTCACCAAGATTCCCCGTTTCACTTTCGAGAAGTTTCCCAAGGCCGACGCGACGTTGACCACGCAGATGAAATCGGTGGGAGAGGTGATGGCCATCGGCCGGACCTTTAAGGAGAGCTTCCAGAAGGCGCTGCGCTCCCTGGAGATCGGCTCCCACGGCCTGGAGAGCCGCCTCTTCGGACAAGGTGAGGATTCGCGTCGGGAACTGACAGAAACGGAACAGGCCCTGTTGAACTCCAAGCTGCGGGTCCCCAGCTGGGAGCGCCTCTGGTACGTCGGCGACGCTTTCCGCGCCGGCTTTTCCATCGAAGAGGTGTTCGAGCTGACCAACATCGATCCCTGGTTCCTGCAGCATCTGGCCGGGATTGTGGCGATGGAGACGGAGCTGACCGCCTTGGCTCCTGGCGCTCGGGAAGATGCCGGAATCCTGCGCGAGGCCAAGCAAAACGGCTTTTCCGACAAGCGCCTGGCCCAACTCTGGCAAATGCCGGAAGGGGAGGTTCGTGCTCTGCGTCACCGCCTCGGCGTGCTCCCGGTCTACAAACGGGTCGATACCTGCGGCGCCGAGTTCGTCGCCTTTACCCCTTATCTTTACTCGACCTACGAAGAAGAGTGCGAGGCGGCGCCGAGCGACTGCAAGAAGATCATGATTCTCGGCGGCGGCCCCAACCGCATCGGCCAGGGGATCGAATTCGACTACTGCTGCGTGCACGGCGTCTTCGCCCTGGCCGAGGACGGTTTCGAGACGATCATGGTCAACTGCAACCCGGAGACGGTCTCCACTGACTACGACACCTCGGATCGCCTCTACTTCGAGCCGCTGACCCTGGAAGACGTGTTGGAGATCGTCGCCGTGGAAAAACCGGTCGGCGTCATCGTTCAATTCGGCGGGCAAACCCCGCTCAAGCTGGCGGTCGCCCTGGAACAGGCCGGAGTCCCGATCATCGGCACCTCGCCTGATGCCATCGACCGCGCCGAGGACCGGGAGCGCTTTCAGGTATTGCTGCACAAGCTCGACCTGAAACAGCCGGAAAACGGCCTGGCCCGCTCCTTCGAGGAAGCCCAGAAGGTAGCCGAGCGCATCGGCTACCCGGTGGTGGTGCGCCCCTCCTATGTGCTCGGCGGCCGGGCGATGGAGATCGTTTACAACCTGGAACAGCTCAGTAATTACATGAAGTACGCGGTCGAGGCCTCGCCCGAGCATCCGATTCTCGTTGACAAGTTTCTCGAAGACGCCATTGAGGTCGATGTGGACGCCCTCTGCGACGGTACCGAGGTTGTCATCGGCGGCATCATGCAGCATATTGAAGAGGCGGGTATTCACTCAGGCGATTCGGCCTGCTCCCTGCCGCCTTATTCCCTGGCCCCGGCCATCGTTGACGACATCCGCCGACAGACCGAGTCTCTGGCCCTGGAGCTGAACGTCATCGGCCTGATGAATATCCAGTTCGCGGTCAAGGACGCCGTCGTCTACCTGCTGGAGGTCAACCCCCGCGCCAGTCGGACCGTCCCCTTCGTCTCCAAGGCCACCGGTCGGCCGCTGGCCCAGATCGCCGCCCGGGTCATGGCCGGAAAATCTCTGAAAGAGCTTGGCATTGCCGGAGAAATCATTCCCAAGCATATCTCGGTCAAGGAATCGGTCTTCCCCTTCGTCAAATTCCCCGGCGTCGATACCCTGCTTGGTCCGGAAATGAAATCGACGGGCGAAGTCATGGGCATCGACTACGAATTTGGCAAGGCCTTCGCCAAGTCGCAGCTGGCGGCCAATGTCAAGTTGCCCTTGAGCGGTAGCGCCTTCATCAGCGTCAAGAATGCGGATAAGCGCCATATTCTCGAATCGGCGCGGAAACTGGCGGAAGCCGGCTTCCGGCTGGTGGCGACCCACGGCACGGCGAGCTATCTGGAATCCCACGGTGTCCCCGTCAGCCATATCAACAAGGTCAAGGAAGGGCGCCCCCATGTTGTCGACGCCCTGAAGAGCCGGGAAATCCAGCTGGTTTTCAACACCACCTTCGGACCTCAGTCCGTTGCCGACTCCTATTCCATCCGTCGCACGGCGCTGATGAACAACGTCGCTTACTACACCACCGCCGCCGGAATCAACGCCGCTGTCGACGGTATCCTTGCCATGGGGCGCGAAGGTCTTGACGTGACGCCCCTCCAAGAGTATTATCCAGCGAAATAAAGGTTTTCTTTTCAGCAAAAAACCGGTATCTATACACATGTCGGGCGGGGTAACCTGCCCGACACTATTTTTGGAAAAGGAAAGAGAAGCAGCCATGTCCCATTCCATACCCATGACCCAGGAAGGCTATCAGCGCCTTCAGGAAGAACTCAAGAAGCTGATTCGTGTCGATCGTCCGAAAGTTGTCCAGGACATCGCCGAAGCCCGCGGCCATGGAGATCTCTCGGAAAACGCCGAGTACGATGCGGCCAAGGATCGTCAGGGTTTCATCGAAGGTCGCATCAAGGAACTGAACGATAAAATCGCCCGCGCCCAGGTCATCAACCCGGCGGAACTCGATACCGACAAGGTGGTTTTCGGTGCGACCGTGACCATCTTCGACGTCGATTCCGGCACGGAAGTGACCTATCAGATCGTTGGCGAGGATGAAGCCGATCTCAAGCAGGGGAAGATCTCGGTCACCTCCCCGGTGGGCAAGGCTCTTATTGGCCACAAGCTCGATGACGAAGTGCGTATCAAGGTGCCCTCGGGGCTGCGCATCTACGAAATCATCGACATCAAATACGAATAATCAAAGGAGACAAAATCATGAGCCAGAAAGTCACCAAGGATATGACCTTTCACCAAGTGATGCAGATGAGCCCGGAAGTTGTCGGAGTTCTGCGCCAGTTTAATCTCGGCTGCGTCGGTTGCATGGGCGCCATGAACGAAAGTCTGGAGCAGGGCGCCACCGCTCACGGCCTGGATGTCAACGAGCTGCTCAAGGCGCTCAACGCTATTTTCGAAAAGTAACCGGGAGGGGAGGGGATGTCTCTGACTCCCACCCGAAAACGCAGTACGCAACTGCTTGCCACCCCCCTGGAGACCATCCGGGGGGTCGGATCCCGTGTTCTGGAAAAACTCGCCAAACTCGGACTCCACACCGTGGAGGACGCCCTCTACTGCCTGCCATTCCGCTACGAAGACCGTCGCCAACTCAAAAAAATAGCGCAACTGCTCCCGGGCACCGAACAGGTTTTCACTGGGGAAATCACCTATGCCGCCGAGACCGTCACCCCCCGCGCCCGCAAAAAGATTTTTGAGGCGATGGTCAGCGACGGCAGCGGCCAGGTAGCGCTTAAATGGTTTCGTTATCGCGGCGACTGGATGAAAAAACAGTTCGCCGTCGGCCGCAAGGCGGTTTTCATCGGCGAGATCAAGCGCTTTGGCGCCCTGCGCGAAGTGCACCACCCCGACGTGGAATTCCTTCCCGAAGGGGCCGATGCCGAGACGATCCTGCGCGCCGATCCTTTGAGTTTCGGCCGCATCCTGCCGGTCTATCCCCTCACCGAAGGCCTGCCGCAAAAGAGCTTGCGCAAGATCATGAAAGAGGTGGTCGATTGCTACGCCTCCCTCGCGGTCTCCGCCATCCCCGATGACATCGCTTCCCGCGCGCAACTACTCCCCCTGGACGAAGCCTTCCGCCAAGCCCATTGGCCCGAGGCCGACGTTTCACTGGCCGCGTTGGAAGAGGGGAGGGATGCCGCTCGCCGCACCCTGGTTTTCGACGAATTTTTCTTTCTCGAACTCGGTCTGGCCCTGAAACGCCGGGGCGTCGTTCTTGAGGAAGGGATTCCCTTCCAAGTCGAGCACCGTTACACCCGGCCCCTGGCGAAGATGCTCCCGTTCCAGCTCACCGCCGCCCAGCGCCGGGTGCTTGGCGAAATCAAAGCCGATCTCATGGCCCCCCATCCGATGAATCGGCTGGTACAGGGGGATGTCGGTTGCGGCAAGACCATCGTCGCCCTGATGGCGGCGCTCATTGCTATCGAAAACGACACCCAGGTGGCGGTGGTCGCGCCGACGGAAATCCTCGCAGAGCAGCACTATCTGCAGTTTCACCGCTGGCTCGAAGTCCTGGGGCTGCGCTGTGCGCTCTTGACCGGCTCGCAAAGCGGCAAGGAGAAACGGGAAGTCCTCGAAGCCGTCCGTACAGGCGCCATCCATCTCGTCGTCGGTACTCATGCGTTGCTGCAAGAAGGGGTGGAATTCCGGCAGCTTGGCCTTGGGATCATCGACGAGCAGCACCGTTTCGGGGTGCGTCAGCGGGGTGTGCTCAAACGCAAGGGAATCTCCCCGCACATCCTGGTCATGACCGCCACGCCCATCCCCCGCACCCTCTCCCTGACCCTCTACGGCGATCTCGCCCTGTCCGTCATCGACGAACTGCCGCCGGGACGAACCCCCGTCGTCACCAAGGTGTTGACGGAAAATTACAGAGAGCGGGCCTATAATTTCATTAAAAAAGAAATAGGGCAGGGGAGGCAGGCCTATATTGTCTATCCGCTGGTGAAGGAATCGGAAAAATCCGATCTTCTCGCCGCCAGCGAAGGGGCCGCCCAACTGCAAGCTGAGGTGTTTCCCGAATCCAAGGTCGGGTTGCTGCACGGACAGATGAAGCCGGACGAAAAAGAAGCGGTGATGGAGGATTTCAAAAAGCGCCGGATCGATATTCTCGTATCGACCACGGTCATCGAGGTCGGCATTGATGTGCCCAACGCTACGGTGATGCTGGTGGAACATGCCGAGCGCTTTGGCCTGGCCCAACTCCACCAGCTGCGCGGGCGGGTCGGGCGCGGCGCCGATCAGAGCCATTGTTTGCTGATCCGCTCCCAGCGTTGCAGCGAGGACGGCATGAAACGCTTGCAGGTGATGACCGAAACCAGCGACGGTTTCCGCATCGCCGAAGCCGACCTAGAAATCCGCGGCCCCGGCGAATTTCTCGGCACCCGGCAAGCGGGCCTGCCCGACTTCCGCGTCGCCAATCTCCTCCGCGACGGCCGTGTCCTCGAGGACGCCCGCCGCGAAGCCTTCCGCCTCGCCGCCGAGGAGGATTTCATGACCCATCCGCAATATGAGGAAGTACGGCAGGTGCTGATGGAGCGCTGGGGGAATCGGCTGGAGTTGGCGAGTATCGGCTGAGGAAAAGCTATTTCTGCTTCGAGCCTAGTACATCAGGAAACTTGTCAGGTGATATTTGATGATGTATCTTGGTAACAAAGATACCATGGAGGTAGGGTTATGAAAAGTAACAGGCAACTGGGACTCAGGCTTGATGAAGCCGACAGCATGAACCTTAAACGGATTGCCCAACGCGAAGGGCGTAACGAACAGGATGTGCTCCGGGATTCGTTGCGGATGTATGTTCAGCACGCAGACGAACAAAAAAAAATCATCGATTCCGTTGAACGGGGTTGGTACGAATTGCGTTCAGGAGTGGGTACAGTGGTGGCGGAAGAAGATGATTTCTTCAATTCAATCAAGAAAGAGCTGCGGAATGGCAAAACGTCCGCTTAAGCGCTCGCTCGAATACCAGACTCAGGTTCGGCGATATGCGCGGAATTTAGCGGACCGCTACAGAGTTGAGGTGGCGGAGGCGTTTCTCGACCGTATTGCAGAAGCGGAAAAACTTTTATACGAAAATAACCTTGTCGGTACCGATTCTCCTTATTTGCTGGCTGGGGAACAGGTGATCCTGAAAGAGTTGTATGTCGACTCGGGTCCGGTGAAATATTGCATCATCTATGAAGTAACCGATCAATATGTCGGCCTGGTTGCGCTTTGGCACGGCATGGGTATTCGTAGAACCAACTCGCTTCTTCGGATATGGGAAAATAATAAATAAAAACAGTTAGTTGGAGGCGGTGAAGTCCCGGCCTCCAAATTTGCCCTGTAATCAACTTTTATCGACCGGGGCTGGCTTGGGTATAGGCGGAAATCGTGTCCCCAGCGACATTTTGACAACCGTGACCCGTTTTCAAGATCCTCTTTCTTTCGATACCCCTCTGGTTTCAGATTCACTTTAGTTTACATAATATATCTTATGCGACGTAATGTGTTTACGTCCGGCTTTTGCCGTCGCCGTCTAGGCACGTCTCCTCCGGAATGATGCATGAGTTGTCGCCCACGGAAATTTTCGACATTTTCGGTGGGACTATGTTAAATTGCCCGCCAATCAAGACGTTTTTCAACTGAAGGAACTTTAGATCGATGAAAATTGAGTGGTACCCCGGGCACATGGCGAAAGCCCGTCGGCAGGTGGCCGATGTCATCATATCCTTCGACGTCATTATCGAAGTGCTTGACGCCCGTCTTCCCGTTTCCAGCGCCAACCCGATTCTAGGCACCCTGCGTCGCCATAAACCCTGCATCAAGATTCTGAACAAAAGCGATCTCGCCGACCCGGAGATCACCCAGGCGTGGGTACGCTTTTTCGATGCCCAGAAAGACGTGCGCGCCCTCCCCTACGATGCTCGTGACCGGGGCCAGGTCGGATTCATCACCAAATTGTGCAAACAGCTTGCGCCCAAGCGCGCCAAGCCCGGCTTTCCCCTGCGAGCCATGGTGGTCGGCATCCCCAATGTCGGCAAATCGACCCTGATCAATACCCTCGCCGGCAAGAAGATGGCGAGGGTCGGCGACCGCCCGGCCATCACCACCTGCCACCAGCAGGTCGACTTGCGCAACGGCATTATGCTCTCCGACACGCCAGGGCTGCTCTGGCCGGATATGGAAAATCAGGATGTCGCCTATCGGCTGGCGGCGAGCGGCGCCATCGGCGACAGCGCCATCGATTATCTCGAAGTGGCGCTCTATGCCGGGGACTATCTACTGCGCCGCTATCCCGAAATGCTGCGCGAGCGCTACGGCCTGAACGATCTTCCCGAGACGCCCACCGCGCTGGTCGAGGCGATCGGCCACAAACGGGGTTGCCTGATGGCCGGCGGCGAGATCGATATGCACCGCGCTGCCGAGGCCTTTATCCGCGAACTGCGTGGCGGCAAGCTCGGCCGCATCAGCTTCGAGGAGCCTTCAGAAGAAACCTTAGATTCAACCGATAACTCATAGATAATACTGGAGATTTTATGCTGGTCGATTTTTACGTCGGGAATATCGCCTTCGAGACCACCGAAGAGGAACTGCAGAAGCTTTTCGAGGTGGCGGGCAAGGTGCGCTCCATCCACATGATCACCGATCACCAGACCGGTCAGTTCAAGGGCTGCGCCTACGTCAAGATGGCCGACGTCAAGGTGCGCGAGGTGGTCGATACCCTCGACGGCGCCCTCCTCGGTCCGCGCAAGATTGAGGTTTCGGAAGCCCGGCCGCAAAAACCGGGGCCACCCGCCAGGCCCGGAAGCGGAAAAAAGCCCAACCGTCCCGGAAAGCGCCGCCTGTAACATTTTCCATCCAGGAGGAAGCTTATGAAGATCGCCGTCATCATTGGCAGCCCTCGCGGCATGAAAGGCAATACCGGTCGTTTGCTCGAAGAGGTTCTGGCGGGGTTGGACAAGGACGTCAAGACCGAATTGATCGACCTTTCCAAGCGCAAGGTTCTCCCCTGCATCGGTTGCGATCACTGCCACAAAACCGGCGTCTGCCCGCTGAAGGACGATTACGAGGCGATCAAGAAGAGCCTGCTGGAGTGCGACGGCTTCATCCTGGCGAGTCCCAACTACATCTTCAGCGTTACCGCCCAACTCAAGGCCCTTTTCGACCGCAGCGGCAACATTCTGCACTGTCTCTTGCTCGAAGGGAAATACGGCGCTGTCGTAGAGACGTCAGGCGGCGGCGAGGATGACGAAGTCATGCGCTATATGGAGCGGTTCATCAACTCGACCGGCGCTCAATCCGTCGGTGGCGTCGGTTCCCCCATGGCCGGCGAGCGCACCTTCCCCGACGAAGCCATCCTTTTCAACCAGGCCCGCGATCTGGGCCGGGATCTTTGCCGCAGCATCGAGGAAAAGAAGGATTTCCCCGCTCAGGCCGACTATCGAACGACTTTCAAGGCGCGCATGAAACGGCTGGTGGAATACCGCAAGGGAGAGTGTCCGGCGGAACATCAATACTGGCGGGAGCATCTGTTGGGATGAAGGATGGATAAATGTTGCGGAGCATGGCCCGCCCCCCTACCCCTTCCTGATCTAATGTCCAAGAGACGACACTAGACGGGACAATGCTTCTGCATCTTTGATCCCTGGACTACTTTCCACGCCTGTCATGACATCAATATATTTCGCACCGGTTTGTTCCAGAAGAAGGCGGACATTTTCCGGATTGATTCCGCCCGCTATGAAAACCGGCTTCGATGATACTTTGATGATCTCTGTGCAGAAACTCTGATTTAGCGGGACACCGATCTGTAAAGCGTTGTCTGGCGTTCGGGAATCGGCCAGCAATCCGTAGAGGCTGGTTGTGCAGAGCTTGGCGACAATTGCGGCAATATCCACTGTGCCGAATTGGGCCATGCGCTCCTCCGCTTGGGTCGGTACGATCTTGATCGCCTGAATATTGAGTTTGTGCAGAGCATCAGATATTTTGATCGTTTCCTCCAGTGTTTCCTTGTAATGGATCTGCACCATGGAGGGCCGAAGGCTGGAGGCCAGTTCGATCACTTTTTCAGGGGGGCCGCCCGTGACAAGGCAGCTTCGGCAGACAGGTCGAACCAACTGCAACAGGGGCAAAGCCTCCTGGCGGCTCAGGTTCCAGGGAACCGGAAGGGGGTACTCCGTCACAAAACCGAGGATATCTACCCCCAGTTGCTGGCACAGTTGGACATCGGATGGTCGTCGCAAACCGCAGATTTTGACCGTGATGCCATTCATGCCGGTGGAATCTCACTGCTCCGGCTGAAGGCCTGATACGATGCCGCCATGTCGTCCGCCTGCCAGAGCGCAGTGCCGATCAACAGCACATCGGCGCCCGCCCGAATGGCGGCCTGCCCTTCCGCAGGCGTGCGAATGGAGCTTTCGCTGATCAGGATCGCATTTTTTGGCTTATGACTGGCCAAGAGCTCTGTTGCGGATACCGTTCCGTCATCTTTTTCAAGCTTCAGAATGTCCCGGTTGTTGATCCCCACCAGTTTTGCCCCGATTTTTCCCGCCCAACCCAATTCTTCCTCGGTATGCGCCTCAACCAGTGGTTCCAGTCCGATTTTCAGTGCTTCGTTGTAAAGGGTTGTCAGTGAATCCAGGGTGTGCAGGGCGCAGATCAGCAGGATGGCCTGCGCGCCGCATTCTCTGGACAGGGTCATATCTTCACAGCTGGTGATGAAATCCTTGCGGAGGATCGGCAGGGTGGTGTTTTTCGCAAGTTGCCGCAGCAGCTCCAGCGAACCGCCGAAGTCTTTCGTTTCCGTGACCACCGACAAGGCCGGTGCGCCGGCCCGGGCCAGGAGCTGTGCCACCGCCAGTGGGTCTCTTCCGCGCAGCAGGTCGCCCTCTTTGGGGGAGATGCATTTGATATCGGGGATGACGGGAATAAAACCGGCCTCTTTTCTTGCGATCAGCGCATCTGAAAACCTGGTGTACATCGGTTTACCCCGCGAACGAATTGGAAAGCGCGCTTAGCTGGTGCAGTTTTTTCGCCGTTGCGCCGCTGTCGATCAATTGGCCGGCAAGGGCAAGGCCTTCGGCAAAGCTGGCTGCTTTGCCGCCGACAATCAGGGCGCCGGCCGCATTGAGAACGATAACGTTGCGTTTGGGGCCGGTGATTTCGCCCGAAAAGACACCGCGGATGGTCTGTGCGTTTTCCTCGGGTGTCCCTGTTTTAATCTCTTCCAAGGTGCAGCGTTCCAGGCCGAAGTCTTCGGGCTGAATGGTGTACGAGGTGATCGTACCATCTTTGAGTTCATTGATTCTTGTTGCACCGATGAGGGAAATTTCATCCAGACCGTCCTCACCGTGGACAAACATGGCCCTGGTGTAGCCCAGATCCCTGGCCACCTGAGCAACAGTATCCAGCAACTCCGGCTTGTAGACACCGAGGAGATGCCGGGTGGCAAAAGCGGGATTAATCAGGGGGCCGATGATCGTATAAAAAATCGTTTTGATGCCAAGGTCGGATTCAGCCGGGAGAACTTTGCCCATCACCGGATGGAATAACGGGGCATAGAGAAAGGCGATGCCGATCTCTTCGATCATTTTTTCGGCCTGGGCCGGAGAAAGATGGATATTGACGCCCAGGGCCTCAAGCACATCGGCGCTTCCGGATAGACTTGAGATGGAACGGCTGCCGTGCTTGGCCACGGGAATCCCTGCCGAGGCCGCGACGATGGCTGTTGCCGTGGAGATATTGAAGGTGCTCAGACCGCCGCCGGTCCCGCAGGTATCCATCAGTTCTTCCTGCAAGGCAGGTCGCAAGGGAACACAGTTTTCCCGCATCGCTTTGGCGAGATAGGTAATTTCCTTGAGAGAAGAACCTTTCATCAGCAGGGCGACCTGGAAACCGGCGATCTGCAAGTTACTGACTTCATCCTTGTTGATGGCGTTGATGAGTCCGAAGATTTCTTGTTCAGACAACTCCTGATTGGTCGTTGCCTTTTGCAGTACGTTTTTATACATGCCTATTTCCCTCTAGATTATTTTTGAAAGGGCAGAGTCAGGGGGCTTTCACGTTTTTAGATGATTTCTGAAGGGTCTTCAGGAATCTGTGCGCCGTGCCAGACGGCCACGACCCAGACCACATCGTCTTTGACCCGATAGAAAAACCGATAGGGCGTCACGATGATGTCACGGTAGTGAATGACCGGAAACTCAGGAAGGATTCGCCCGGTTTCGGGATAATCGCGGAGACGAGAGAGGATTTTTTCGGCTTTCTGCCGAAAAGAAATCGCCGCGAACGGGTTGTCGCGGCGGATATAGACCAATGCGTGGAGAAACTGATCGCGTGCCGCTGGGGTAAAGACGATTTTCATTGCTGTTCCGCCAGCAGCGCATCCGCGTCAGCCAGCACGGCTTCCAGGTTGAAGCCGACGCTGGCCTCGATGTCCCGCTCGCCACGAGCAAGCAATCGCAGGATTTCAAGCTCATGCTGGGTTTGTTCGTACTCTTTCATGCTGACCATCACGGCGGCGGCCCTTCCGCGCTGGGTGATAAACAGGGGTTCGCGGGAAGCGGATACGCGCTTGATGACGCCGCTGGCGTCCTGGCGAAGATCCGAGATGGGGATAATTTTCGGGACTCTTGGCATTGGTTGTACCTCCTGTTGTACTTTTGAAAGTAGCATCTGGAGGTGGCTGACGCAACGATCTTTTTTCGGGTGATGTCACGCCTTTGATTTGGAGGCAGGGGGCTTTCGCGTTCAGGTGCGATCCTTGGCCGCGCGGTAGACGGTCAGGCGGTCACGGCGGCCGACCGCCACCACAATCACCAGAACCTTGCGGTCGTCAACCTGGTAGACCAGCCGATAACCGGCATTTCTCAGTTTAATCTTGTAACAATCCGGCAAGTGGCGCAGACGGTCTGCTTCAACTCTGGGCTGGACAAGTCTTTCGACGAGTTTTTTCTTGAACTGATGACGAACCGACTCGTCGAGTTTGCGCCATTCCTTGAGCGCGGACACCTTGAATTCGAGTTCATAGGTCATCAAGGCCGACCTTCACCGTCGCTTCCTCGGCCCGTTCTTCCACCAGTTTCGCCAACTCGTACTCTTCGAGTTTTTCCATAACCGCCTCGAACGTCGCGGCCGGAACCAGATAGGCGCTCGGTTTGTTGTGATTCAAAATCGCCACGGGAGCGCCTTCGGCCTGAAGGATGACGCGACTGGGGTTTTTCTTGAGGTCGCTGATGCTGACGGATGCGGAGGCAAAAATTCGGTCCATAATAAGCCCTCGAAATAGGTTTAAATATGGCACCATAATAGCGTGTGAATCGCAGGGAACAAAAGATTTATTTTTCTCAAGGGAGAAAACAATTGATTTTTATGGAATGCCTTCAAGCAGTATTTCGAAGCAAGACGCGACCCCAGCGACTTTCCCAGACCCCGCGACCCCCCCGACCCACAGATTTAGCGGAAGAGGCAAAAAACAAACTACTTCTGCATTATTTTCTCTAATTTTGCCGCAAATGGTATTGCCATTGCAAGAGTTAAATAAAGAGATGTTTTTCTATTGTCTAGTGATAGCTCTATAATACTGTTTTCAATATTTAGAACGACATCGACAATCTTACTGATCGGAATTGTATAAACGCCAGCACCAACAATAGCAATTTTTTTATTGGTGAGGTACGCTGTCCCTTCTTTTTCTATGTCAAAACCTTTCTTTTTGTATTTTGTTCCACTTATGGTCTGTGTGCTAAGTGTCTTTTCTTTGAGTATTTTTGCATCTGAACGGTAGTAACAGATTTCGCCCTTTTGCAAAGGCAAGGGGGTCTCTATTGGGGATAATGCGGAATTCACATCTTCTCTGATGCTAGACATAACCGAAATGACTTGCATCTCGCTTTCAATAGTTTCTCTTGGAATATTCAACTTTTTTGCAACGCTCTTAATGCTGGCTTCCTCCTCGACGTCTAACTCCCCGTCTTCTAGGTAGGTATCAAAAAGATTTGAAAATACGTGAAGTTTTGCATTTAAAAATTCGTCATTAGATATTTCAAGTTTCATTTTGGCAGTTTCAAGCTCTTTTTCAGCGATCACCTCATTACAAAACGATGCTATATAGGCGCGAATAGCTTTATTGCTGTAATGTTTTTTAAAATTGGATGAAGCATTTGATAAAGACTCTGGGATATAGGTAGATGGCGGCTTTTTCCCCTCTTCAACTATTTTAAACAACTTTTCTAGAAACTGTTTAGTTAATTCAGCATGTTGCTTGACATCCTTGTTGTAAAGAATGAAATATGCTGATGTTCCTAGAAAAACGATTGTTACTATGATTGAAAAAATCGGCGGATTTTTTGGACTAAAATTGAGCAAACTAATCAGAAGAAAAATTATTCCGATTACAAGTGTTGCTTTAAAGGATTTAGGTTCTGGAAGGGCGGGAGGTTGCTTGATATGCAGCGTTGATTTTTTAATTGGGGATTCGTAAGTTAAACCCGTATCTAGAAATTCATCGAACAGTTCACCCGTTCCCCTTGGTGCCTGAACAGAAGTTGATGAAATTCTATTTCCAGATCTCGCACTGCTGCCACCGATTGTCTCTCTAAAGTACAAACCTCCGCGGCCACCAGCAACATAGGCACCTCTGGGACCTACCCCAACTCTAGCGCCCTTTACTCCAGCCGAGACTCCGATTCCACTTTTTGACAGGTTGAATCTTATAGGACCAGCTCTAAAGCTTTTTCTTATGAAAAACCCCATTTCTTCCTCCTTTATGCAAAATATCCATGGGAATAAAGTTCACGGACGTATCATTTGTTAAGATCTATCAATATCTAGACGGATCCGAATAAAATTCCGATTCCCAGAGCTCTCGACACAAAAAGCCGCCATTTCGGCATGAAATCCGAAATCGGCGGCTTTTATTGAATCAATCGGAGATTTTCACGTTCCCTCCACGACCAACCAAAACAGAACCATCACACATTAAAGACGTTTTTTATAGCCCCTTCCTTAGGTCTTGTCAATTCTCTCCCTTGCTTTTCCTCTTCACCGGTGGTTTTTTCCCAATCGGTTTTGCCCTGACCGCTTTTTCGACCTTCTTCCCCGGTCTTTTCTTGAACGGTTTTTCTTTGCCCGACTCGGGCCTTCCCCCGTCGAGGCTGAGTTGCAGGCGCTGGCCGCAGACCCAGACGTCCTTGAGCAGGCGGATGGTTTCCTTGGGCAGATCGGCGGGGAGGTCGACCAGGCTGAAGGCGTCGTGGAGTTTGATCTGCCCGATGTGGGTGCTGCTCAGTTGCGCCTCGTTGCTGATGGCGCCGACGATGTGACGCGGCTCGACGCCGTGGATGCGGCCGACCTCGATGCGGTAACGGCGGCTATCACCAGTCTTTTCGCGGACGCGGGGACGGTCTACGAACTCGGGCGCCGCCTCGATCTTCTCTTCGGCGCCGCCCTCCATTTGCAAGGGTTTGTCCTTCTGTACCAGATAAGCCAGAGTCGCGGCGATGCGGCGCAGGCCGACATCGTATTCATCCTGATAGTTGTCGATCAACTCCTCAAAAAATTCCAGATCCTGCGACTCCATCGTCTCGGCGATCATCTCCCTGAAGAGGCCGATGCGCCGGTCGGTGATATCCTTGCGGCTCGGCAGGGTCATGGGCGTAATCGGCTGGCGGGTCGCCTGTTCGATGGCGTTGAGCATGCGCCGTTCGCGGGGGGCGACGAAAAGGATTGCCTTCCCTTCCCTTCCCGCCCGCCCGGTGCGGCCGATACGATGAATGTAGGCCTCGGTGTCGTAGGGAATGTCGTAATTGACCACGTGGCTGATGCGCTTGACGTCGAGGCCGCGGGCCGCCACATCGGTGGCGACGACGATGTCGAGGCTGCCGTTTTTCAGACGCTCGACAGTCTTCTCGCGCATCGCCTGGGTCATGTCGCCGTTGAGGGGCGCGCAGGAAAAGCCCCGCCCTTCGAGTTTTTCCGCAAGCTCGACGGTGGCGATTTTGGTGCGGACGAAGATGATCATGCCGTCGATATCTTCCGCTTCGAGAATCCGGGTCAGGGCGTCCAACTTGTGCAGCCCCTTCACCTGCCAGAAACGCTGGCTGATGGTCTCGACCGTCGAGGTCTTGTTCTTGATGCGGATTTCCACGGGATTTTTGAGATGGCGGCGGGCCACCTGCAAGACCTCGCTCGGCATGGTCGCGGAAAAGAGCGCGGTCTGCCGCGTGGGCGGCGCATGTTCGAGAATCTGCTCGACCTCTTCGATAAAGCCCATCTTGAGCATCTCGTCCGCTTCGTCCACCACCACCGCCAGCAGGCGATCGAGCTTGAGCGTCCCCCGGCGCAGATGGTCCTGAATCCGCCCCGGCGTCCCCACTACCGCCTGCACGCCCCGGTGCAACTGACGCAACTGCTGGCTCATGTTCTGCCCGCCGTAGACCGGCAGCACCTGAAAATCCGGTAAATGCCGGGCGTAGGTCTGCATCGCCTCGGCGACCTGCAAGGCCAGCTCGCGGGTCGGGGTCAGCACCAGAATCTGCGGATACTTCAGCGCCGGATCGATACGGCTCAAGAGCGGCAGGGAAAAGGCGGCGGTCTTGCCGGTGCCGGTCTGCGCCTGACCGAGCAGATCGCGCCCTTCGAGGAGTGGCGGGATGCTCTGGGCCTGGATCGGCGAGGGGGTTTCGTAACCAACTTCGTCGATGACCCGGAAAACGGCCGGGGCCAGGGCGAGCTCGGCAAAACTGACGATGGCTTCTTCGCTCATGGGAATCCTTTGCGGAGGGAGTGGAACAATGGAAAATTGCCCCATCATAATCGTTCAAGAAGAAAAACAAAAGGCGCCGTGACGGGAAAAGTCAGGACGCCTTGAGAAATCTGAAAAAAGCTGTTCGCGACAATACGGCGATGAAGCGGCGACCGAGTTGATTGGACGCTTACAGGCAAGTAATACAGAGATGAAGGGGATAAACAGGATCTGGTTTTATCCCTTTCATCCCCTTCATCCCTGTAAAAAATGCTTTTTCAAGACAATTCACATCCGCTCCAGCGTTTCAATGCCGAGGAGCGCCAGGCCTTGTTGAATCGTCCGGGCGGTGAGGCGGGCGAGTTTCAGGCGGCTGGCGCGGATGGCGGCGTCCTCGCAGTTGAGGACCGGACAGCTCTGGTAGAAACTGGAGAAAATCCCGGACAGGTCGTAGAGATAGGCGCAGAGCAGATGCGGCCAGCCGCGTTCGGCGACGCGCTGGACTACTTCACTGAACTGGGCGAGCTTGCCGGCGAGTTCCTTCTCCACTTCCTCTTCCAGGCGGATGCTCCCCTGCAAAGCCTCGGCGTCGATCTCCCCCCGGCGGAATATGCTCGCCACACGGGTGTAGGCGTAGAGCAGATAGGGGGCGGTGTTTCCCTCAAAGCTGAGCATCTGGTCGAAGCTGAAAACATAATCGCTGGTGCGGTGTTTGGAGAGATCGGCGTACTTGACCGAGGCGATGCCGACCACCCGGCCGATGTGGCGCAACTCCTCCTCGCTCATCTCGGTATTCTTGGCCTTGACCAGCTCATAGGCGCGAGCCTCGGCCTCGTCGAGCAGATCGGCGAGCTTGGCGACGCCGCCGGAGCGGGTCTTGAAAGGCTTGCCGTCCTCGCCCATGACCGTGCCGAAGGCCATGTGTTCGAGTTGGGTGTCGGGACCGGCGAAGCCGGCCTGGCGGGCGACGGCGAAGAGCTGCTGGAAATGGAGGGACTGGCGGTGATCGACGAAGTAGAGCAGCCGGTCGGCCTTGAGGACGCTCAGGCGGTAGCGGATGGCCGCCAGGTCGGTAGTGGCGTAGAGATAACCGCCATCCTTCTTCTGCACGATCATCGGCAGGGGCTCGTCATCTTTCCCCTTGAACTCGTCGAGAAAGACGCAGCGGGCGCCCTGATCCTCGGTGAGCAACCCGGCGGCCGTCAGATCCTCGACCACCTGGGCCAGGTCGTCGTTGTAGGCGCTCTCGCCGCGCACATCGGCGCGGGTCAGGGCGACGTTGAGGCGGTCGTAAATCTGCTGGCAATGAGAGAGGGAGATGTCGAGGAATTCCCGCCAGAGGCGATTGCAGTGGGCGTCGCCGGATTGGAGTTCGACCACCAATTGCCGGGCGCGGTCGGCGAAGACGGGGGAAGCATCGAAGCGCCCCTTGGCTTCGCGGTAGAAACTTTCCAGGTCGGCGAGCTGCATGCGGATCGCACTCCCCTCCCCTTGCAGTTCCTCCATATGGGCCAGCAGCATGCCGAACTGGGTACCCCAGTCGCCGACATGGTTGTGGCGGATGACCTTGTGGCCCAGGAATTCCAGGGTGCGGGAGACGGCATCGCCGATGATGGTCGAACGCAGATGGCCGACGTGCATTTCCTTGGCAAGATTGGGCGAGGAATAATCGACCACCACCGTCTGCGGCGGCGCGGCAAGAGGTATGGCCAGACGCGGATCGGCCAGGGCGTTTTCCAGCTGCTCGGCCAGCCAATCGGGGTTGAGATAGAAGTTGATAAAGCCGGGACCGGCGATCTCGACCTGGCGCACCAGTTTTGACGGCGGCAGATGCTCGATAATCTCGGCGGCCAGTTGCCGGGGATTTTTTTTCGCGGCCTTGGCGCCGATCATGGCCAGGTTGGTGGCGAGGTCGCCGTGGGCCTTGTCCTTGGTGCGGTCGATCTGAATGGCCGGTTCGAGGTCGGTGGGGAGGAGCCCCTTCCCTTTCAGGGCGGTGAGGGCTTCTTCCAGCAAGAGCTGAATCTGTTCTTTCATGATCTTCATCCTTCTCGGCGGACTTTTAAGAGCCACGCCGAAAAAAAAGGGAGTGACCAAGTCACTCCCTTTTTCTCGTTGGTCGGGGCGAGAGGATTTGAACCTCCGACCCCGTGCACCCCATGCACGTGCGCTACCAGGCTGCGCTACGCCCCGTCAATCAACGAGGCCGGATTATCGGCGATAGCGCCGGGAATGTCAAGGATAAATTCATCCGGCTTGAATTTTATTTTATCCTATAAAGTCAGGTGGTTGGCAATCAGAGCTGACGTTTGTCGAGGACCCGTTTGGCCTTCCCCTCGTGGCGAGTGATGGACGACGGCTCGACCAGCTTGACCTTGGCGCCGACCCCGAGCGTGGAGAACAGGCGCTTCTCCAGCATTTCGACGAAGGCCCGCTGTTTCTTCATTTCATCGAAGAAGATGCTCTCGCAGACTTCGACCTGCACTTCCAGGGTATCGACATTGCCGACCCGGTCGACGACCAGCTGATAATGGGGCTCGCAGCCTTCAACCTGGAAGAGCACCTCTTCGATCTGGGTCGGGAAGACGTTGACGCCTTTGATAATCAGCATATCGTCGCTACGGCCCATCGTCTTGCGCATGCGGACCAGGGTGCGGCCGCAGGCGCAGGGGGCGTAATCGAGGCAGGTGATGTCGCGGGTGCGGTAGCGGATGACCGGGAAGGCCTCCTTGGTGAGGCTGGTCAGCACCAGTTCGCCGACGGAGCCGGGGGGGAGCACCTCGCCGCTGTCCGGATCGATGATCTCGGGCAGGAAGTGATCCTCGAAGACGTGCATGCCGCAGCGCTCTTGACACTCGCCGGCGACGCCCGGCCCCATGACCTCGGAGAGGCCGTAGTTGTCGGTGGCGATGACGCCAAGGCGATTTTCGATCTCGCGGCGCATCTCCTCGCTCCAGGGCTCGGCGCCGAAGAGTCCGACCCGCAACGAGAGCTGCGAACGGTCGATGCCGAGTTTGTCCATGCGCTCGGCCATGGTCAGGGCGTAGGAGGGCGTGCAGACGAGGGCGCTGGAGCGGTAATCCTGCATGATCATCAGCTGCTTGTCGGTATTGCCGCTGGACATGGGGATGACCGAGGCGCCAATGCGTTCGGCGCCGTAGTGCAGGCCGAAGGCGCCAGTGAAGAGGCCGTAGCCAAAGGCGATATGGACGATGTCGTCCTGGGTGACACCGGCGGCGGTCATGAAGCGGGCTGCCAGTTCCGACCAGTTATCGAGATCGTTGCGGGAATAGCCGACCACCGTCGGCTTGCCGGTGGTCCCGGAAGAGGAATGAATCCGCACCACTTCGCGCAACGGCACGGCGAACATGCCGTAAGGATAGTTCAGCCGCAGGTCTTCCTTGGTGGTGAAAGGCAGTCGGGCGAGATCGGCGAGACTGCGGATATCTTCGGGGACCAGGCCGAGTTCACGAAATTTCGCCTGATAACAGGGAACCCGTTCCCAGACCCGACGCAGAGTCTCTTGCAGACGGGCAAACTGAAGCTTATCCAGTTCCTCCCGCGACATGCATTCGTTGGTCGGATCCCAGATACGTTCGACCGGGGCTACACGCTGCTTATTTTCGATACTAGACATCAGAAATCAACAATCCAATCTTTCTACATATTGTAGATGCGTTCACCTGTGAGAATCGTAATGCCGCCCTGGGTCAAGACCTGAATAGCATCATCGGTGTTGTCGAAGCGGAAAATGATCACGGCATTCTCCCCGCAGCGCTCGACGAAGGCATACATGTATTCCACATTCACCTTACCCTGGTCGAGAATCTCAAGAATGCTGTTCAGACCCAAGGGGCGGTCGGGAACTTCCACCGCCACCACGTCGGTTTTGTTGACAGTGAAACCTTTGCTTTTCAGCACCGCCTTGGCTTCATCCGTTTTATTAACGATGAGCCGCAAGATACCGAAATCCGAAGTATCCGCTAGGGACAGGGCGCGGATATTGACACCCGCCTCGCCCAGCACCCGGGTGACTTCCGCCAGCCGTCCCGATTTGTTTTCTATAAAAATGGAAATCTGTTCGACCTTCATGGTACCCCCTTGACTGGTTGCGAACGGTCACTGTTCCTTGCGCTTGTCGATCACCCGTTTGGCCTTGCCCTCGCTGCGGGCGATGCTCTTCGGCTCCACCAGGCGCACCTTGCAGGTGACGCCTAGCATTTCCTTGATCTCCTTCTGAATGCGCGTGGAAAGGCCTTGCAAAACCTTGATTTCATCGGAAAAGGATTGTTCGTTGACCTCGACCTGCACTTCCAGGGTATCGAGATTTTCTTCCCGGTCGACGATGAGCTGGTAATGGGGTTCGACCCCTTCGATGGTGATCAGCACGCTCTCGATCTGGGACGGGAAAACATTGACCCCGCGGATGATGAGCATGTCGTCGCTACGCCCGCTCATCCGTTCGAGACGCACATGGGTGCGGCCGCAGATACAGGGCTCGGGGATGATCCGGGTGATGTCGCGGGTGCGATAGCGGATCATGGGAATCCCCTCTTTGGTGATGGTGGTAATCACCAGTTCCCCCCGTTCGCCATGGGGAAGCACCTCGCCGGTATCGGGGTTGATGATCTCGGGGATGAAATGATCCTCCCAGATATGCAGCCCTTTCTGCGCCTCGATGCACTCGATGGCGACGCCGGGGCCGAGGATTTCCGAGAGTCCGTAGATATCGATCGCCTTGATATTGAGTTTGGCCTCGATTTCGTTGCGGATCTCCTCGCTCCAGGGTTCGGCGCCGAAAATCCCGACTTTCAGTTTCAGGGATTTGAAATCGATCCCCTCCTCGGCCGCCACTTCGGCCAGATAGAGGCTGTATGAAGGGGTGCAGGTCAGCACCGTCGAGCCGAAATCCTGCATGATCATCAGCTGTTTCTTGGTGTTGCCGCCGGACATGGGAATGACCGAGGCGCCGAGACGCTCCGCGCCGTAATGGGCGCCGAGACCGCCGGTGAAGAGCCCGTAGCCGTAAGCGTTATGGATGACGTCTCCCTTGTGGGCGCCGGCAGCGACGAAGGAACGGGCCATGAGCTCGGACCAGGTGTCGATGTCGCGCCGGGTGTAGCCGACCACCGTCGGTTTGCCGGTGGTGCCGGAGGAGGCGTGGATGCGCACGATCTGCTCCAGCGGTACGGCGAAGAGGCCGTAGGGGTAGTTGTCGCGCATGTCTTGCTTGAGGGTAAACGGCAGACGGCGCAGATCGTCGAGGCTTTTGATCTGCTCCGGCGTCACCCCGGCCTTGCGGAACTGCTCACGATAAAAAGGGACCGTAGCGTTGACCCGCTGCAAAGTCTGGCGCAGACGCTTGACTTGCAGCGACTCGATGACTTCCCGGGGAAGGGTTTCAAATTCATCGTTCCAGATCATGACACACCCTTTTTCCAAAATGCGGTCGTTCCAGAAATCAGGCCTGACGCCCCAACTGGAACGCCGCGAGATTTTCCTGCAGGAACCTCTCCGGAACCATCTTCCGCAAACCCGCCAGCCACAGCTCTTCAGCGATCTCCATCCGTTGCGACAGAGCGCCGAGAAGGACGGTGTTGACAGTACGGATGTTCCCGGCCTTCAGGGCCAGATCGAGGCCGTCGACGATCTTGGCTTCGGGACAGATGGCGCGGATCTTCCCGGGGATATCCTCGGGATAGGTTTCCGTCCCCATGGCCACGGTCGAAGGCATGATTTTCAGATCGTTGACCACCACCGCCCCGCCGGGACGCAGAGTGGAAAGATAGCGGTAGGTTTCGAGCAGCTCGAAACCGAAGAGCACGTCGACCTGCCCATCGGGGATCAGCGGGCTGTAGACCTTTTTGCCGTAGCGGACATGGGAAGTGACGCTGCCGCCCCGCTGGGACATGCCGTGAACTTCGCTTTTTTTCACATCGAAGCCGGCGAGCATCAGGGTTTCGGAAAGGATCTCGCTCGCCAGCAGGGTGCCCTGGCCGCCAACCCCAGCCAACAGGATATTTTTCACATCAGGACTCATGACCGACTCCAAAAGCATCGAATTTACAGACCTGCCGACAGAGACCACAGCCGACGCAGAGTGCCTGGTTGACATGAGCGCAGCCCTTGCCGCCTTCTTCTCCCGCCTGCCATTCGATGGCAGGACAGCCGATCCTCACGCAGGCCTTGCAGGCGGTGCAGGCGTCCGCCTTGACGAAAAGCGGCGTGCTCCGCACCCCGCGTCCATGGCGGTCGAGCATGCAGGAACGGCGGGCGATGACCACCGACGGTTCCGGACGGCGCATCTCTTCGTCGATAACCTGCTGGGTACGGGCGAGATCGTAGGGATCGACGATCTGGACATGGCGGATGCCGACGGCGCGGCAGATCGCCTCGAGGTTGACGGGAATCGCTTCGATTCCGGCGAGGGTGTGGCCCGAACCGGGATTGTCCTGGCGACCGGTCATGGCGGTGATGCGGTTGTCGAGGATGATGGCCGTGGCCGGGGTGTTGCTGTAGGCCATGTCCATCAGGCTGGTGATGCCCGAATGGAGAAAGGTCGAGTCGCCCATGACCCCAACCACCTTGGACCGTTCCGCCTCGCCCAGAGCCTTGGCGACGCCGGTGGCGTTACTGATGCCGGCGCCCATGCAGACGCAGGTATCCATGGCCGACAGGGGCGGCAGCGCGCCCAGGGTATAGCAGCCGATATCACCGGTGACAAAGGCGCCAAGGCGTTTCAGCGCAAAAAAGACCCCACGATGAGAACAACCGGGGCACATATTCGGCGGCCGATTCGGTAGCGGTTCCGACGCTACCTCGACCCCCTGTGGCTGGGGCATGCCCAAAGCGGCGGCAACGCGACTGGGGGAGAATTCGCCACAGATGGGGAAAATCTCCTTCCCCTTGACCTCAATCCCCATCGCCTTGACCTGCTCTTCGATGAAGGGGTCGAGCTCCTCGATGACATAGAGGATCTTGCAGCGGGCGGCAAAGTCGCGAATCAACTGCTCGGGCAGAGGATAGACCATGCCGAGCTTGAGGATATGCGCCTTGGGCAGCACTTCCTTGGCGTATTGGTAGGAGATGCCGGCGGTGATGACGCCGATCTCCCCCTCCCCTTCCTCGATACGGTTGATTTCGTGGTCGCAACCCCAGGCTTTCAGATCGAGCAGGCGCTGTTCCACCACCGGATGACGCTTGCGGGCGTTACCCGGGAGCATGACGAACTTGCCGGGATTACGCTCGATTTTCGCTTCGGGCAGACCGGTGACCCGCTCGCCCAGGGCGACGATCGATTTGCCGTGGGAGATGCGGGTATTGGAACGCAGCAGCACCGGGGTGTCGAACTGCTCGCTCAACTCGAAAGCCAAACGGGTGAAGGCCAGGGCCTCGGCGCTGTCGGCCGGTTCGAGCATCGGCGCCTTACCCAGACGGGCGTAATGGCGGCTGTCTTGCTCATTCTGCGACGAGTGCATTTCCGGGTCGTCACAGACCACCACCACCAGTCCGCCGCGCACACCGATGTAGGACATGGTCATGAAGGGATCGGCGGCGACGTTGAGGCCGACATGTTTCATCGCCACCATGGTGCGAGCGCCGCCGAAGCTGGCGCCGATGGCGACTTCAAGACTGACTTTCTCGTTGGGCGCCCAACTGGAATCGATTTCCTGGTACTGGGCGATATTTTCCAGAATTTCGGTGCTTGGCGTGCCGGGATAGGCCGAAGCAACACGCACACCAGCCTCGAAAGCGCCGCGGGCGAAGGCTTCATTGCCGGACAGAATAGCCTGTGACATAGAACTCCTCGGTTGGGATGTAATGAAGAAAGGCGAATATAGACAATTGGGGGGGAAAAGTCAATTTACGGAAGCATGCGCCAGATCCACAACAATTCCTTCCAAAAGCCCGAAATCACTGACGATAATTTCCTGGTTGTCGAATCTGTGAAGAAGACCGGAGACGATCGAAAGACCCGGAACGATAAGATCGCCGCGCCCTTTTTCCATCCCTGGAAGAGCTTCCCGTTCTGCCACGGACATGGGCCGCAGGCGGTGAAGAAAATCCTCGACCCGTCCCCGGGAAACCCGGTGGTTGTTCACTCGCCGCCAATCGTAATCGGTCATTTCCAGGTCGAGGGCGGCGATGGTGGTGACGGTGCCGGCGGTGCCGACCAGCGCGGTGGTGTCGACGAGTTCGATCCCGGCTTCGCGCAGATCCCCTTCCAGGCGGTCAAGTATGCCGTCGATGACCTCATCCGGGTTCTCTGACGATTCGGCCAGACGAACCACGCCCAGGGGATAGCTGCGGACGAACCGGCGCTCCTCTCCTTCGAGCAGGATAAACTCGGTGCTGCCGCCGCCGATGTCGAAAATCAGAGAGGACGGCGGCCGGGGATGCAGCGCTTCGCGGACGCCGAGGGCGCTGAGGCGAGCCTCCTCGTCGCCGCTGATGATTTCGATGGCGATGCCCAGTTCCTGCCGGATGGCGTGCACGAAATCCGCGCCGTTCGCCGCCAGACGCAGGGCCTGAGTGCCGACCGCCCGCAACCGGGGGACGTTGTGTGCATCCAGACACGCTTTCATGGCGCGCAACGCGCAAAGGGTCCGATCCCGGGCATCGGGAGCCAGACCCTTCACGGGGCAAAATCCGCCGCCAAGGCGGGTTATGCTGCGTTCGTAACGAACTGGCGCCAGACCTTCAGGTCCGACTTCGGCCAGCAACATGCGAACCGTATTGGTGCCGATGTCGATGGCGCCGAGCAACTACTTCTCTCCCACCACCGCTTGCGCAACATTGTAGGTGTGGTCGCCGATCTTCTCGAAGTTGTGCAGCATATCGATGAAGACCAGACCGGGTAATACGGCACATTCTCCGGTGTTGAGCCGAGCGATGTGATTGTTGCGCATCGACTCTTCCAAATAATCGATGTTGTCTTCCATGTGCCGGGCCTTCTCCAAAATGGTCTGATCCTCCCTGGCCAATCCGGACAGAACGAATTCCAGCAGGCCCTTGGTGCTTTCGCCGATCTCCACCAATTCGGCTTCGCCGACATCCGAGAAACAGATCTTCTGGGCGGCTTTTTTCTGACCCAGTCGCCAGAGATTTTCACAATGATCCCCCACCCGCTCCAGGTCGTTGACCATGTGCATCATCGAGGCGATCTCCTGGGAGGTGTCCTGGGTGATCGATTTCTGCGACAGAGCGACAAGGAAGTCAGTGATTTCCTTTTGCAGCAAATCGACGATGTCCTCCTTCTTCTCCAGGACGGCAATGTGCTTGTCGTTGCCGTCCTTTAAAAAGAGCAGGGTTTCGTCAAGCATTTCCAAGGCGATCTGGCCCATGCGCCGGGTTTCGGCCTGGGCTTGCCCCAAGGCGATCGGCGGCGTATTGAGGACACGGTTATCGATGTATTTCAGATGAAATTCCATCTCCTCGTCCCGGCCACGGATAATGAAGGTGGTCAATTTGGCCAGGATACCGACCAAGGGCAGAAAGATAATGGTGTTGATGATATTGAAGAGCGAATGGGTATTGGCGATATGTCGGGCGATAAAGGGTTTGTCGCCGATGACGCCACCCAGGGTCTGGGCCTGCTGTTGGGTCTGAATGACAAAATCGGCATCCCCAGGGGTGATGCTGTTGACGAAGGAGAGAAAAAACGGCATCAGCAACAGCATGTAAGCGACGCCGAGAAAGTTGAAAAGAAAATGAGCAAAAGCCGTACGCTTGGCCGCCAGGTTGGTGCCGATGGCGGCCAGGTTGGCGGTAATGGTGGTGCCGATATTTTCCCCCAGAACCAGAGCGATGCTCGCCTCGAAGGAGATGAGCCCGGCGCTGGCCAGGGCGATGGTGATCCCCAAAGTGGCACTGCTGCTCTGCACGATCATGGTCAGAATCGCCCCGATCATGACACCCAGCAAGGGCATATCGCCGACCAGCATAAAAATGTCACGAAACTCGTCGCTCGTCTTCAGGGGGTTGAAGGCCTGTTCCATGATCTGCAGGCCGAAGAAGAGGAAACCGAAACCAAGCAGAACCTCCCCCATGTACATCCATTTACGACTGCGGGAAAAGAGCTTGAGTCCGGCGCCGAGGCCAATGGCGGGTAAGGCGAATTTGGTGATTTTGAAGGCGATGAGCTGGGCGGTGATGGTGGTGCCGATATTGGCGCCGAGAATAACGCCGATGGACTGGACCAGGGACATGAGACCGGCATTGACGAAGCCGACGACCATGACCGTGGTGGCACTGGAAGATTGGATAATGGCGGTCACGGCGATGCCGACCAGGGTGCCGATGACCCGGTTGTTGGTCAGAGCCGCGAGAATCTTGCGCATGCGGTCGCCGGCGATCTTCTGTAACCCTTCGGACATGATCTTCATGCCGAAAAGGAAAATGCCCAGTCCGCCGACCAGGCCGAAAATCAGTTTCTCATTGAGAAGAATATCCAGCATATATTACTCCCTTAAAATGGAGCGGACCGGCACGCGGAAATGAAGGCCGCCAGTGTACGACTCATCGGGCCGTCGAGGAGGATTAAAGGGATGGGTTTTAAAAACGCGGGGGAACTATAAAGGAGGCATCACTTTTTTTCAACGGAAAAGGGGAGCGTAAAATCGGCAATTCCGTCCTTGGCCGACTCGGACAGGTAGGCACGTAATTCCACCGAACGGACGCGGGTCAGATCGATGGTGAAAAAGACCAGGCCGGTCACCTGCGCATCGGGAACCAGGTCCAGGTTGTCGAGGGCTCCGACCAGGGCATCGGCGGGACGGTTCTGGGCGAAATAAGGTCGCGAGCTGGTGAATCCCCGCGCCGCCGCGGCTTTCTCCATATCTTCCAGATAATAGTAGCCGACGTAGGGATAAGGAAGCAGGTAAGGAGAATTGCGGCGGAGGATTTCGTTAACGCGTTCGGGAGGCAGCGGAGAATACTGCGTTCCGCGATCATCCATCAGCAGAAACGCGGAAAGGGGCAAGGACAAGGATTTCCCCGTCCGATTGCCGACGGTCAGCTCGAAAGCGGAGAGATTCCCCTCGCTCAGGACGGGGGCGAAATCCGGGTCATGCAGACGAGCCTTGACCGTGACGCCGTCGCGGCTTTCGCTGATGGAGTTGTCGGCCAGGTCGACCCGAGCGGTCGCGGTGGCGCGGGGAACGACGGTAACGCCACAGCCACTCAGACAGACAACAAGCACAACCAGCAAGCAGGCTCCGGTGGTCTTCATGGGCAGGCCTCTTTTCGCTTTAAGGATCAGGACTCTTTGCGCCCCAGGGCCAGATTGAGCAGGGCGCGGAAATCCTCATGCTCCTCGCGCACCCGACGGGCGAGAATGCGGCTGAGGTTCCGCAACAGCTTCAGCCCCAAGGCCGGGTGACTGTCGCAAAAACGCTCGAAAGGCGTCCGGCCGATGCTCAGCAGGCGGGCATCCTCGATCACCCGGGCGGTGGCGGAGCGGGGGGCGCTGTCCAGCACCGCCATCTCGCCGAAAGTGTCCTCGGCGGCGAGGACCACCAGGGTCTGCTCGTCCCCTTCGGCAAGCATCTTGGAAATGCGGATGGTTCCCTCGCGGATCAGGTAGAGGGATTCCCCGGGCATGTTTTCGATAAAAACCGTCTTACCCGCCGGAACCGGCTTCTCTTCAAAGAGGCCGCTCAGGGACCCGATTTCCGCCTCGGACATGCCGACGAAAAGGGCGCTTGCCTTGAGCGGCAAAAGATTGATGTCACTCATGGTCAGTCCGATCCGGACAGAGGTTCGACAAAAAAGGGCGGGGCCAACTCATTCCACGATCTCCCGAGGGGTCAAGACCCGCACTTCGATCCGGCGGTTTTCGGTACGCCCTTCCGGGAGGGCGTTATCGGCAATCGGCAGGCTCTCACCAAAGCCTTTGACGAAGACCCGCTTCGGTTCGATCCCCTGACGCAGCACCAGATAACTGGCGACGGTCGCCGCCCGCTGCCGGGAGAGTTCCTCGTTGTACTGGTCGGGCCCGACGTTGTCGGTATGGGCATCGATCCGCACCAGCAGCCATTGCCGGTCGGCACGCAAGGCTTCGGCCAGCAGAGCAAGGTTTTCCCGCCCCTCGTCGGAAAGGCTGCGTTGGTCGGCAGCGAAAATCGTATCGGGCAGACGGAATTGGCGATAAACAGCGGCACGGGTCGGGACGACGGATTCACTCGCCGACGGCGCAACCTGGCCGGCATCGAAGGAAGCTACCGCCAACCCTTCCAGCACCGGTTGGGTCTCGACCTTGAGGTTTTCCTCGGGACCGACAATGATTTCCGGTTCATCGGCGGGCACCGGCAACTCCCACCGGGCAACGGGGGACGTATCCTGCTCGCCGAGGGAGAGCAACGGCGTCAGGGTCTTGAGACGGATCTTTTTCTCTTGTTCCTCAGCCTTGTCCCCGCCATTTTCCGGGGCATCTTCGGTGACCCGCTCGATGGGAGTGATGAAGTTGCCGACGCCCTGGCAACCACTGAGCCCTACCAGCGCCCGCCAGTCCGGACTGGCATTGCTCATTCCGAGACCGACACCGAAGTTGAGGGTCAGGTGCGGCATCAGAAAATATTGCATGCCCAAGGTCGCCTCCAGCGGCGCATCGGCCCCTTTGAACTTTTCCGTCTGGGCTTCGAGCTCGGCAATCAGACGCAGGCGGTAAGCCGGCAGGAATTCAAGGCCGGCGCCGAAAATATACTGATCGTCATAGTCGATATCGGGAGGGGATTCGGTCGTGAGATAACCCGCGTTGAGATGGATCCCGAACTTCCCCGGTTTGTAACTGGCGATCAGCCGCCCGAGAACATCGGTCAGGCCGTCGTATTCGGGATCGTCCGTCACCAGGCGCCGCATCTGGCCATCGACAGCGAGCTTGAAGGGGGAAGAACGTTTTCCGAGGACGCGAAGTTTGAAGCCGAGATTGGCGTACCCGCGGCCGCTCTCGAGTTCGTCATCATTGAAGAGCAGATTGGGAAAGGAGCCGTAGGCTTCCATGAAGGTTCCCAACCCGAGGGTGATGGTCGCCGGCAGGATGGTGGCTTCCCCCCCTCCCCCTTTGGATGCGGCACAATTGGCCCAGAGTCCGATGCAGATATTGCCGGCGTTGAGGGTTTCAGCGGAAGGTTGCGACAGAAGGCCGGTGTCGCCATATTGGGTGGGATTGGCCGAGGCCTGTCGAACTGGCCCGCCGATAAGCAGGAAGGAAAAAAGCAGGATGATCGGCCAGCGTTTCATGAAGTCCCGAATCGGAAGCGCGTCGGAAAAAGGAAAATGGGGTCAGGGATGAAAATACCATTTCATGGACCCAGAATGCAACGTACTCCCCTCAATATCATGAAAAAACCGGGGCCTGGGCCCCGGTTCGGACATTTTTCAATATGGGGAGGAAGAGAGAGAAAGCGTCTCTAAGAATTGTTAACCCGCTCGCGCAGTTCTTTGCCGACTTTGAAAAAAGGTAGTTTTTTGGGCATCACCTGAATCACTTCGCCGGTCTTGGGGTTGCGCCCCATGTACGACTTGTAATCCTTGACCACAAAGCTGCCGAAACCGCGAATCTCGATGCGCCCCCCCTCGACCAGAGCCTGGGTCATGGAATCGAAAATGAGATTGACGATTTCCTCGGCCTTCTTATAGGTCAGATTCTTCTTGTTGGCCAGGCTTTCCACCAGTTCCGACTTGTTCATGACGCCTCCTAAAGGTATGAACCCTGCGAACTCGCTCTTCCCCTTGCATAGTAGCTTTTTCGTTCCCGCAATGTTTTTAACAATATACTTTCTGGCCGACCTCTGTCAATAGGAGCTTATGAATTATCAGCTACTTACCATAGCGCATCAGGGTTTCGCGGGCCTCTTCGCGCAAATCGGAAGCGAGCTCGTCCACCGTCGGCAGCCGTTCCAGCCAGGGGCGCCCCTCACCGAGACGGCCCAGGGCCGCGCAGGCCTGAGCCATGCGCAGCGGCCAACGGGGGTTGGCGGGATCGCGAGAAGCCTCGGCGCGGAACGATTCCAGGGCTTTTTTCAGGGATTGTCCATGCCGCAGCCAGAACTCGGCAAGCAAAACATGGGGGGCGCCGCCACAGCCAGAAGACGGCAGGCGTTTCAACAGCTCCTCCGCTTCGGCGAAACGTCCATTTTGCTCATACAGGCGCGCCACCAGGAGCAGAACCTCCAGCTCCGCCGGACCTTCCTGCAGGGCTTCCTCGCCATGGGCCAAAGCCGCGGGCAGGTTCCCCTCGGCCGCTCGCAGACGGGCCAGACAGCCATGGCAGAAGGCCGGTACCAGGTTCGCGGAGAGCATGCGATTAAGACGCGCTTCAGCCTCTTTCGGACGGTTTTCGAGAAAATCGAGGCGCACCAGGGTTTCGAAAGCAAGAGCATGGGCGGGATTCATCACCACCGCCTGCTCCAGGTCCTGACGCCCGGCGGCGACATCCCCCATACGGGCGCGCAGGGCACCCCGCTCGAAATGGAAAAGGTCATCCCGCTCGCTGCCAGGCAGAGCATCGAAACCGGCCAAAGCCTCGACATCGCGCCCTTCGTGGGCGGCCAGAAAGGCTTGGCGGAAGTCTGCGCCGGTATGCCAGTAACGTTCAGCCAAATCCGCGGGATAGTTGCTTAGTACCAGCTCCAGTCGCGTTTCCGGATCGGGCATATCGGCCTCTTCGGCCGAAGACGAAGCCGTAGAGGCGCAGCCTGAGGCACAACAGGATGAAGCATTCGCTTTTGCGTGAGGATTCACAACAGTGGGAGCGGAAAGATCAGTAAGGCGTTTTTGCGCGGTTTCGCATAAAGCGGGGGACCGACCCTGTTCAGCGGCCAGTTGAAAATGTTCCAAAGCCCGTTCCCGGTCGTCGATCTGGAGGCAGGCCTCCCCTTCCGCGAGATTGAGTTCCGCCAGGCGATCCCCGGCCTCAGTCAACAGAGACAGCCACTCGGCCCGGGCATCAGGGGCCAGCCCCTCCACGGGCTCTTCTCCCTGACGGAGAAGATCGGCCCAGCGTTCTTCACGGGCCAGGCGGCGAAGATGTTCCAACGGATCCTTGGGGGCAAAAAAACGGCTCAGCAAGCCCATGAACGGGGCCTTTCAATGATTAGATCGTGGTGAAGGGAGAGAGGGTCCAGATGACCTTGGCGTCCTGCTCACCGACATTGTCCCAACGGTGAGGCAAATGGGATTTAAAGGAGATGCTGTCCCCCGGACGTAGCAGATAGCGCTCCCCGGCGATGGTGATTTCCAGGGTGCCTTCCAGGATGTAGATCAGTTCATCGCCCGGATGATACATTTTCTGGACGCCACTTGTCCCACCTTTTTTTACCGTGCAGAAAAAAGACATGAATTGCGGGTCGCGCAAGCCCGAGGTGAAAGACTCGGTATGCATGTTGTGCTCGTCATCGTAAACCGTCTGATCCCGATTCCCCGGCGAGGTGTAGACGATTTCGTTAGTGGTCGTGACCTCTTCGACGAAGTAGTTGATGCTTTTGTCGAAAACCGCCGCCAGTTTCATCAGGATCTCTACCGAGGGGATCGTCAACCCCCGCTCGATACGTGAAATCATATTCGACGACACCTTGGAACGATCGGCCAACTCCTGAATGGTGAGATCCCGTTTGAGGCGGATATTCTTCAGCTTTTTCCCAACGATCTTTTTGATTTTCATGGCGTATTCCTTCTGGGGACGGCCTTTATCGAGCGACGGATCATTGCGCCAGGTTCGGGGCCGGAGAAACCACCCACATCACGATCGTCTGGCCGTCGTGGAGGTTTTTCCAGGTATGGGGCAAAGAGGCCTTGAAAACCAGGGAATCCCCCTTTTCCAGCACGTAAGTGTCGCCGTTGATCATAAATTGCATGCGCCCTTCGAGGACCAGGGCGAACTCTTCCCCGGTGTGAATCATCCCCCCCTCGCCGCTACTGCAATCTTTCTCCAGGGCATCATAGAAAACCGCGAAATTGGGGTCGCGGATACCCTGGGTGAGGCTGGTGATCTGATGCTTGTCCTCAAAGAAAAAGATCGGCTCCCCCTGCCCAGCTTTGGTAAAAACGACGGTTGATCCTTTCTCCGCTTCCTCGACAAAATAGTTGATGCTCATGCCGAAGGCGTTGGCCAATTTCATCAGGATTTCGACGGAAGGAACGGTCAGGCCGCGCTCGATCCGGGAAATCATATTGGAGGAGACGCGGGAGCGGTCCGCCAAGTCCTGGATCGTCATCTCGTTTTTTAAACGGGTGGATTTGAGTTTCTTGCCGATCATTTTCTTGACCATGAAAAGCCCCCATCGACGGTTAAATAGAATAGCGTTTTATCATCGTCAAAAGATGCTGTCAATACGAATAGGGGAAATTTATTCCATATTTTGGGTCCAGGTTAGAAATCAGTTGTGAACCAGATTGTTGGAAGTGGTTGACAGGATCATCAAGATGCCTATAATCACGACCTAATTTAAAGGAGTGGATATGGAACCCAGCCATCGTAAGATACTCGACAAGGCCCTGCGGGAGGAAACCCTCACCCGCGAGGAAGCCCTCGGAATCCTCACCGCGCAAGGAGCAAACCTCGGTTTTATCCTCGCCGGAGCGCAACTGCTGCGTGAACATAATTTCGGAAACAAGGTGCATTCCTGCGCCATCGTCAACGCCAAATCGGGACGCTGTGCCGAAAACTGCGCCTTTTGCGCTCAGTCTTCCCATCATCAGACCGAAGCGCCGGTCTATCCCCTGAAAAGCTCCCGGGAGATCGTGGCAGAGGCGCGAAAAGCTGACGCTGTCGGCGCGCACTGCTTCGGCATCGTCACCAGCGGCAGCCGTGTGACGCCCGGTCGTGAATTCGACGAATTGCTTGCGACGATCCGCGAGATCCGGGCGACGACCGCGATCCACCCTTCCGCCTCCCTCGGCATACTAGATAAGGAGACGGCCACCGCCCTCTCTGAAGCGGGCTGCGTCACCTATCATCATAATCTGGAAACCGCCCGCTCCTTCTTTCCGCAGATCTGTACCACCCATGACTACGAGGAGGACATCGCCACGGTCAGGGTTGCCAAGGCGGCGGGCCTGCGCGTATGCTGCGGAGGGATTCTCGGGCTCGGGGAAACGCCGGAGCAGCGGCTGGAACTGGCCCTGACCCTGCGCGAGTTGGAGGTCGATTCGGTGCCGCTGAATTTTCTCAACCCGATCGCCGGCACACCGCTGGCGGGGAGTTCCTTCCTGACTCCCCTCGATTGCCTGCGGGCTATCGCCCTCTTCCGCTATCTGCTACCTAAGACATCGCTCCGCGTCTGCGGCGGACGGGAGCACAACCTGCGCGATCTGCAATCCTGGATTTTTATGGCTGGCGCCGACGGCGTCATGATCGGTAACTATTTGACGACCAGCGGACGCAAGCTGGAGGATGACTTGCGCATGTTCCGCGATCTGGAGATGGAATTCGATGAGCGTGACACGAACTAAGAAAGGCCTCTTCGTTACCGGCACCGATACCGGCGTCGGCAAGACCCTGGTGACCGCCGCCCTGGCGCTCTTTTTGCGCCGGCGGGGCTATGACGTGGGGGTAATGAAACCGGTGGAGACGGGCGTGGAGGATCCTTCCGGCTTGGGCGCTGACGGACAACTGCTGCAATGGGCCGCCGACAGCGGCGACGAGATCGACCTGATCTGTCCCTACCGTCTGCGGGCGCCGCTGGCCCCCTCCCTGGCGGCGGAAAAAGAGGGGAAGCGCATCATTTTCGGCGATCTGCTCGAAGCGGCCCAGACCCTCTCCGAGCGCCACGGCTATCTGCTCATCGAAGGGGCCGGCGGCCTCATGGTCCCCCTCTCCGGGGCGGTGTTGCTGCTCGATCTGGTCAAGGCCCTCGGCCATCCCCTGCTGACGGTCTGCCGCCCGACCCTCGGCACCATCAACCATACCCTGCTGACCATGCATGCCGCCCGCAGCAACGACATTCCCCTGGCCGGCTACATCGTCAACAATATGCCGCAAACCCCCAGCGAAGCCGAGGCCCAGGCGCCCAACGCCCTGGTCGAGGTCGCCTCCGGCGACCTGCTCGCGGTTCTCGGGCAGGTGCCGGGAACGCCCCGGGAGCAGGCCCAAGCCCTGGCCGACCAGTTGGAACGGGTGCCGACCCTGCACTGGCTTTTTTCCGGGCTCGACGTCTGATGATGACCAAAGAAGAAATCCTCCGTCTTGACCGGCGCCACGTCTGGCATCCCTGCACACAGGAAAAGGATCACGAAGCCCTGCCGCCGATCCCCATCGCCCGGGGGGACGGCGCCTATCTCTACGATTTTGACGGCAAGGGCTATATCGACGGGGTTTCCAGTTGGTGGGTAAATCTCTTCGGCCACAACCATCCCCGGCTCAACCGTGCCCTCAGCAAACAGGCGGGCAAGGTCGCTCATCATATCTTCGCCGGGTTCACCCATGAGCCGGCCGCGACCCTTGCTGCCCGCCTCTGCGAACTGGCGCCACCGGGGCTGGAAAAGGTCTTTTTCACCGACAACGGTTCTGCCGCGGTGGAAGCCGCGCTGAAGATGAGCTTCCAGTATTGGCGGCAGACGGGACAGGGGGAGAAGACCCGGTTCGTTTCCATCACCGAGGCTTATCACGGTGAAACCCTCGGCGCCCTCTCTGTCGGTGGCTGCGGTCTTTACAAAGACATCTACCAGCCGCTCCTCCTCGACGGTTTTCAGGTTCAAGGTCCCGACTGCTTCCGCTGCCCCTACGGTTGCGAGCGCGAAAGCTGTAACGCCGAGTGCTTCGCCGCCATGGAGGAAGTGGTCGCCGAGCATCATCGGCAGATCGCCGCCGTCATCATCGAACCGCTCATCCAGTGCGCGGCGGGGATGCGCATCTATCCGCCGATTTATCTGAAAAAGCTTCGAGAACTCTGCGACCGTTGGCGGATTCATTACATCGCCGACGAAATCGCCGTCGGCTTCGGCCGCACCGGGCGCCTCTTCGCCAACGAACACGCCGGGGTGAGTCCTGATCTGCTCTGTCTTTCCAAGGGGATCACCGGCGGCTACATGCCCCTTTCCGTGGTTCTGACCCGCCAGGAAATGTACGACGCCTTTTATGACGACTACGCGACCCTCAAGGCCTTTCTTCACTCCCACAGCTATTCGGGCAATCCCCTGGCCTGCGCCCTGGCCTGCGAAGTTCTGAATATTTTTACGGAGGAAAAGATTCTGGAGAAAATGGTGCCGAAGATGGCGATTCTGGCGAGCCAAAAGCACCGCTTCGAAGCCCTCCCCCAGGTCGGCGAGTTCCGGCAACTGGGGCTGGTTGGCGCCATCGAACTGGTGCGGGACAAGGTGGGGAAAACCCCCTACCCCTGGCAGGAACGGCGCGGCTACGCCGTTTATCGTAAGGCGCTGGAAAAGGGAGCGCTCCTGCGCCCCTTAGGGAATGTCGTCTACTTCATGCCGCCCTTAACTATTGAAAAAGCGGATCTGAGCCGGCTGGTCGATATTGCTTATGAGGCGATTGTCGAGGTCACGGCCGACTAGATCGAAAGCGCCTGAAGCTCACAAGGATCAATACCGCCAGGATGCCGAGCAGATCCGCCACCAGGTCGGCCCAGTCGGCGAAGCGGCCGGTGCGGGAAAGCCCTTGCAGAACCTCCAGCCCGCCGCCGACCAGTGCTGCGTAAACCGCCGCCGTCATCCAGGCGGTATTTGACTGAATGGGAAGGCGGCGAAAGGCACGACCTGCCGCCAGGGTCAAAAAGGCATAGGCCAGGGCATGCTGAAACTTGTCCCAACCGAGAAGTTCATGGTCGATCTTCGGCGGGGCCGGGGTCAGAGACAACCAGGACAAAAGCGCCGTCAGGGTGGCGAGGGCAATCCAGGGCAAGGGGAACTCCGTAGCAGTTGCGCGGGGTTGTTGTTTATGCGGACCGGTGGTATATACAACAAAATTCGGCCGGAAGGCCAAAGGATAGCGGCGCAGTAACGATCAAATTTTTACGAAGAAGGATGGAGGGCGAGGTGAAGACTTCCCTGGCAAGACGTATCTGGGTAACTTTTTCCGCTTATATCATAGGTATTTACGCGTCATTTTTAAACCGTTTTGAGATTGTCGGCGGTGAGCATATTCCCGCCTCCGGCGGCGTTCTTCTGGCTTCGAACCATATTTCCGAATACGAAACGGTCTTCCTTCCCTGGGCGGTCATCAAGCATCATCCCCTGCAGATGCTCTGGGCGCCGGCTAAGGAAGAGCTTTTCCGCCATCCCTTCTGGAGTCGGCTCTTCCGTTCCTGGGGGGCTTTCCCGGTCAAGCGCGGGCGCGATGTGCGCGCCGGCAAGACCTTGAACGAGCTGCTGCGCACGGACAAGGTCATGCTCTTCCCCGAAGGCACCCGCCACCGGGACGGCCGACTCGGCCCCGGTAATCGCGGCGTCGGCAAGCTCATCTACGAAGTCCGGCCCCAGGTCATCCCCACCGCCCTGAGTGGGCTGAATCACTGGAAATTTCCGGGCTTCGGCCAGAAGGCGCGGGTCGTGTTCGGTCCCCCTCTCGACTTCTCCGACCTGTTCGAACTGGAGGACTGCAAGGAAACCCACGTCCTCATCGTCGAACGGGTGATGCAGGCTATCGGCCGACAGCTGGAAAGCTGATGGCGTCGCCAAAACTCACCACCGGCTGCGTTTCTGCAACCGGCTCGCGGCTTCGAAATTGACGTAAAAAAGCCCCCCGCTTTCGCGGAGGGCTTTTTTGTCAGGCAACGTCTTTGAGTTCGACCCGCTTGCGGCGCTTTTGGCGGATGTCGCCGAGGAAATCAAGGAGGCAGGCGTTGAACTGTTCGGGCTGTTCAAGATTGACCAGATGCCCCGTTTCGGCAAATTCCAGACCGATTCCCAGGGGAACCCCTTTGGCCAGCTGCTCACCGTGCTCCGGGTTGACCAGGGTGTCGCGATCACCGGAAATCACCAGGGTCGGCTGGAAAAATTCGCGGATCCCTAAACTGTGATCCTTGCGGTCGCGGATCGCCTGCAAACCCCAGATCAGGCTGCGGGTATCGACCAGTTCCAGCCACTCCCGCAGGGTGGCGGCTAGTTCGGGTCGGCGCGTTCCGCCCCCCTCTCCCAGCAGCTCTGAAGACAGCACCGCCAGAACCTCCTCCCGGTTCCCCGCCGCGAGCTTATCCACGAGCTCCGAACGACGAACCTTTTCGAGGATGTCGTCTGTGCGGACGCGACTCGACACGAAGCAGGCGCCGGCGACCTTGTCGGGATGCTTCTCCAGAAGTTGCAGCAGAATCGAACCGCCCATGCCGAAACCGCAGAAGGCCGCGCGACCAATCCCCAGATAACCGAGGAGGGCAACCAGATCGGCGGCCAGATGGCCCAAGGTCCAGCCTTTGGCCGGCACCTGGCTTTCACCGAAGCCGCGGAGATCGGGAACGATCACTCGATAACCGGACCGAACCAGTTCCGCCGTCTGCGGCTGCCACATGCGCCGGTCAAGGGGGAATCCGTGAACCAATACAACCGCCGGACCCGCGCCGAAATCGTCATAGGCCAGGGAAATTCCGTGGATGGTTGCCTGCATGGGCGATCTCCTTTGCATGCTATTTGATGGGGACAGGATCAAGACTAAATTCGATTGGCTCCTCCGCCTAGCGGCTGGTGGAGCGCTCAATGATCTGCCGAATGATAAGTTCGGCGCCGGCTGCCAGGGCGGCAAAGCCACTGGCCAGACCGGAAAGGTTGGCTAGACGACTCAGCGCCGGAGTTGCGGTCACTTCGCCCAGGAAGTAAAGACCGAAGTAGCCAAGGAGGAGAAAGAACATCCCGCGCACTAACCGGCTGACCTTGACCGCACTTGCCAGCAACAGGCCGGAAAAAGCTCCCCAGAAGAGGAGATAGGCCGAGAGAACCACCCCTTGCGGCAGGGTACCGAGACCGGCTTCGGGCAACACCAGCAAACCGACGAGGGAGAGCCAGAAAAGGCCGAAAGAGACAAAAGTAATCGCGCCGAAGACATTCTGCTTTTGCCATTCCATCAGGCCGACGACGATCTGCGAGAGACCGCCGTACCCTACCCCCATCGCCAGGATCACCGGCGCGACGGGAAAGAGGCCGGCGGAAAAAAGATTGACGAGGATGGCGCAGAGACCGAAACCGAAAAGGCCGGAAGAGGTGATGTTGGACTCGGTGACGGAAATCAGATCGGTACGACTGAGATGGGATGTATTGAGCATGGGGACCTCCAAGGGGCGGACGAATATGATTGGCTGTCTGTCGTCTTTTTTAAGAGCAATTCGTATACCATTGTTTTAGTTATTTTCTAATTTTTTTATTTCTTAGTATTATCGGGATATTACAAACGGCAAAAACCATAAAAGAGAGATTTTACAGACGAATGGATTTTGCACGAATGCGAACCAGATAACGCAAAACACACCCTATCGGCTCCCAGGAGTCTCTGAATAAAACGGAAAAATAACTTTTCCATAAAGATGACGGTTACTTGCAAGTGCCTTTGGGCTTTCTCTCAAAAAAATCAAAACAGCTTTATATATTTTGCATTTATGCGAAAGTGTTCCACCGGCAAAAGGATTGCGCGAAGCGGTCGTTCACGTATAATGCGCCACCATTTGATGCTTTCCAAAAGACATCATGCTTTAAGCAAAGAAAGGAATACGCCGATGACAAAACTGACCGGCAAGCAAGGACGTTTCCTCAAGGGCCTGGGTCATCACCTCAATCCGGTGGTGATGGTCGGCAAGGAAGAAGTCACTCCCGCCCTTTTGACTTCCCTGGACGAAGCCCTGACGGTGCATGAATTGATTAAGGTAAGGGTTCAGGAGGGGTGTGTGATGGACCGCAAGGAGGTTGCGGCCCTGCTGGCGAAAGAGAGTGGCGCGGCGGTGGTGCAGGTTCTTGGACGAACAATCCTGCTTTATCGCCCAGCGGAAGAACGGAAGATCGAACTTCCTTGATTGCACAAGGGGACAGAGGATAAACCGAAAAAACCTTCGTGAAAACGCTGGAGGAGCAGGCCTCGGTGCCAGCCCTCGTCCTAGGAAGAAATGAGTCGGGCAGCCACGGTCGGCTGCCCGACGATGTGTTTATTCAGCGGCCTAAACGTTTGCCGCCACTTCGCAGTCCGCCGCGCTGCGTTCCACCAGCATCTCGCGGATGCGTTCTGCCGGTACCGGGCGACTCATCAGAAATCCTTGATAGCGGTCGCAGTTCTGGTCACGCAAGAACTGACGCTGCGCCTCCGTCTCTACCCCTTCGGCCACCACCTCGAGACTCAACGTATGGGCCAGGGCGATGACCGCGCTGACGATGGAGGTGTCGTCTGAATCCTCGCCGATATCCTTGACGAAAGAACGGTCGATTTTCAGGGCGTGCAGCGGGAAGCGCTTGAGGTAGTTGAGGGAAGAATAGCCGGTACCGAAATCGTCGATGGAGATCTTCACCCCCAGAGACATCAGCCGCACCAGCTGATCGACGGTCGTTTCCATATTCTGCATGAGAATGCTCTCGGTGATTTCCAGTTCGAGGCATTCCGGATCGATCCCCGTCTCCTGCAGAATGCCCGCGACCACATCGGGGAGATCCTGCTGATGAAACTGGCGGGCGGAAAGATTCACGGCCACGCGGATCGGTGCCAGTCCGGCATGCTGCCAGGCCATGCACTGTTCGCAGGCGGTGCGCAACACCCAGCTGCCGATCGGCACGATCAGCCCCGTTTCCTCCGCCATGGGGATGAAATCTCCCGGGGGAATCATTCCCCGTTTGGGATGATTCCAACGCAGTAGCGCCTCGACCCCGTTAATCCGCTCCGAATCCATAAAATACTGCGGCTGGTAGTAAAGAACCAGTTCCTGCCTCTCCAGCGCTTTGCGCAGATCGTTCTCCAGACCCAAGCGGGTAATGGAAACATCGCTCATCTCCACTGCGAAGAATTGATAGTTGTTGCGTCCCATCTCCTTGGCGCGGTTCATGGCGGTATCGGCATTTTTCAGCAAGGTATCGACATCGTCGCCATCCTCAGGAGAAATGGCGATGCCGATGCTGGAAGCGACATGCAGGTCGTGCCCCTGGATCTTGAAGGGCGGGCGGAGGGAGTCGAGCACCTTGACCGCGATCTTGGCGGCATCTTGCTTGTTCGTGAGCCCCTGCAGCAGAATCATGAATTCGTCGCCGCCGAGACGGGCGATCAGGTCGCCATGACGGAGGCTGCGGGTCAGGCGGGTGGCGACCGCCTTGAGCAGTAGATCGCCGATGGCATGACCGAGGCTGTCGTTGATATTCTTGAAACGGTCCAGGTCAAGGAAAAGAACCGCACGAATCTCCGAGTGCTTCCGGGCCTGGACGAGAATCGGCGCCAACTGCTCGGCAAACATGCGCCGGTTGGGCAGTCCGGTGAGGGAATCATAGAGGGAGAGATAATCGACGGCTTCGCGGCTGAGCATCCCTTCCAGAGCGGCCGCCGCCCGCACAGCGAAGAGCTCCAACATGGCTTCGGCCAGGCGCTGTTTCTGGAGAGGTCCCTTGCCGGTCACCGCCATCACCCCATGCACCTTGCCGGAACAGTCGGTCAGGGCGATGCCGACGTAGCTGTCCACATCCAACTGCTCGGCGAGATGATCCATGGGGAAAAACTGCCGAAGCTGATCGACAACCAGCTCGCGCCCCTGCTTGACGGCGATACCGCAGGGAGTCCCTTCGAGTTCGAATTCAAAATTTTCCAGTAGCTGGCCATGGCCGAAGGCCGCGACCGTGCGCACTCGCCGTTCGCTTTCATCGCTGAAACGAGCGACGAAAGCATAATCAGCACCGGCTATTTCACTCAGACTGCGAACCAGCGTGGCAAAAAAGTCGCTGCCGCGAGCCGAACCGACATCCCGGATCATGCGGTAGAACTCATCCTGCTGGGCGTTGAGCGCGCGGAAAAAGCGGCCGACAAACCAAGCCAGGGCGAAGCTACTGAGAATGACCAGAAGAATGTCGAAGACGATTTCCAGGCGGGCCTGCTGCGTCGAATCCTCGTAGAAAAAACGGGGCAAATAGTTTGAGCTTAAAATCCAGAGGATCCCCAATCCGACATAGACCGCAACGATCCGCCGGATCAGCCCGGGGCTTCCATAAGGACGTAAGCGGCTAAGGGTAAACTTCATCGAACCCCCAAAAGGCGATAAGGATTCCGCCAAATGACTGAACCGGATGTCTCTCTCCGGTTGAAATCCATTTCTGCCATCCCTATCTAAGTTCTAACCAAATGAAAATACAGTCTTTCCCGGAACTTTATTTGATCACGGGTAAACGTTTTTAATCACTTGCAATTAACACGCCAGCAGGATTAAGCCCGCTCGTAGGGTTCATGGAAACGAATATATTCATCCATGGCGAAGCGGTCAGTCATACCGGCGACATAGTCACAGATGGAACGCTCCATACCGTGCTGGGGAAATTTGTCCTGGATTTCGTAGGGAAGCAGGGTCGGATGGCGGCGGTAGTTCTCGAAAAGGGACTCAAGGATGCGTTCGGCCTTGACCCGCATCCGTTCTACCTTGTAATGGCGATAGAGTTTGTTGCGCAGAAAGATCTTCAATTCGTTGTTTTTCAGGCGGATTTCGTCACTCAACCGGACCAGCCGACGGGGCTGGCGGCGAACTTCCTCCTGGGTCGTGATGCCCGCATGGCGCAGACCGTCTTCGGTCGTTCGCACCAGATCGTCGATCAACACGCCGATGAGATGGCTGATCGTCTGGTGAATATGCCGCTGGCGATCGAGCCCGGGAAACTTCCCCTCTACCCTCCGCCAGGTATCCCGCCACAGGGAAAGGGTGTCCAAATCCTCCAGCCCGATGTACCCCGCCTTCAGCCCGTCGTCGATGTCGTGGTTGTTGTAGGCGATTTCGTCGGCGAGATCGATGATTTGCGCTTCCAGGGTCGGGCGCAGTTTGGGATCGTATTCGGCGACGGATGCATCGGCCGCCTGGTCGTAGTCGGTGGAATGCTTGATGATCCCCTCGCGGGTTTCCCAGCAGAGATTGAGGCCGGTGAAGCCGGGATAGCGTTCTTCGAGAATTTCCACCACCCGCAGCGATTGCTGATTGTGCTCGAAGCCACCGAAATCGGCCATCAGACGGTTCAACACCTGCTCACCGGTGTGACCAAAGGGGGTATGACCGAGGTCGTGGGCCAGAGAGAGGGCCTCGACCAGATCCTCGTTGAGACGCAGTTGTCGGGCGATGCCCCGGCCGATCTGCGCCACTTCCAGGGAGTGGGTCAGGCGCGTGCGGTAGTAATCCCCCTCGTGATTGACGAAGACCTGGGTTTTGTATTCGAGACGACGGAAGGCGGCGCAATGGATGATGCGGTCCCGGTCCCGCTCGAAGGGCGGGCGATCGTCCTTGAACGGTTCGGAATGACGGCGGCCGCGGCTCTGGGACGCGCGGGCGGCATAGGGGGCGAGATCGGGGCGTTCCATGGCCGGCTCCTCTGAATATTCAAAAAATGGCATTAAACACTTTTTACCCCCATCCGTCAAGGCACAAAGACGGCTAAGTTCTTGACCTTGCTGGGGGATCGTGCTAGTTTTTCCCGAAACTTACGAGATTTAAACGGATTAATCACAGGGACGGATCTGCGCATGCGCATCATCAGCGGGACGGCGAAAGGAAAACGCCTGACGACCTTTGCCGGCGAGGCCATCCGTCCGACTCCCGACAAGGTGCGCGGCGCCATCTTCAGTATGCTCTACAGCCGCCTCGGCCCCCTGGAAGGGATGAAGGTCCTCGACCTCTTCGCCGGCACTGGCGCCCTCGCCATCGAGGCCCTGAGCCGGGGAGCTGCCCACGCCTGGCTGGTCGATGCCGGTCGCGACGCCGGCCAGGTCATCCCCATCAACCTCAGCGCCTGCAACGTGGAAAATCGGGGTACCCTGGTCCGCGCCGAGGCTGCTCGCGCCCTGAATCTTCTCGAAAAAGACAAGCCCTTCGACCTGATCTTTCTCGACCCCCCCTACGGCCGCGATCTGCTGCCGAATCTGCTGCGCACCCTCGCCACCGGTCGTTTTCTCGCCCGAAACGGCGTACTTTGCGCCGAAACGGGCAAAAACGAAATTCTTCCCGATACTTTCGAGCCTCTGGTGCGGGTCGATGAGCGCGCCTACGGCATCACCCGCATCCACCTTTACCGCTATCCGGAATCTGAGGAATAACCGCATGCGCGAACATATCGCCGTCTATCCCGGCTCCTTCGACCCCATCACCAACGGTCATATCGACATCATTCATCGCGGCCTGGAAGTCTTCGACACGCTGATCGTCGCGGTCGCCCGCAATTCGGAAAAGAATGCCCTCTTCACCATCGACGAACGGGTGGAGATGATCCGCGAAGCCCTCGGCGACAACCCCCGACTGAAAGTTGACTCCTTTCAGGGCCTGCTCATCGATTACGTCGCCCGTAAAGGGGCGCGGGTCATCCTGCGCGGCCTGCGGGCGGTCTCCGACTTTGAATACGAATTCCAGATCGCCCAGATGAACCATTCGGTCAACGACCAGATTGACACCCTCTTCATGATGACCTCGGTTCCCTACGGTTACCTGAGTTCCTCCATCGTCAAGGAAATGGCCAACCACAATGGTCCCATCGACCCCTTCGTCCCCCCGGCGGTCAAGCTGGCGCTCGACCGCAAGCACGGACGCTAGGCGAAAAAGGAGAACGGCATGATCACCAAAGATATGATTATTGAAGAGGTGATGCGGCAGCACCCGGAAACAATCGCTGTTTTTAAAAGCTTCGGGCTCGACTGCAACGAATGTCAGATTGCCGCTTTCGAGGAGGTGGGACATGGGGCGGGAGTGCATGCGGTCGATGTCGAGGCCCTGCTGACCGAACTGAACCGGGCCATCGGCGCCGCCTGAATCAGTATCGTTTCACCACAGAACACCGAGATCACAGAGAAAAAACGGAGAGTAAAGACCTAAGCCGGCAGGGTGGATGTCTCTGCACTCTTCTTCAATAGTCTTCCATCGTTTCCAACTGGTCGACCAGGCGTTCCAGGGCCGCGACCACCAGTCCTTCGAGCCGTGCCCCCTTCTCCGCGCTCGCCTTGCCCGGGTCGCCCCAGACTCCGCCGGGCCAGCAGCGGCGTTTGTTCCGCACCAGAATTCCGGCGGGGAAATCGGGAAACTCCCGCGCCGCCGTCCCCTTGACCAACTGCGGATGGCTGTGCAGAATCCGCGACGTTTCGATCTCCCCCGCGTGCGAATCCCCTTCCGTCTCGATCAACCCCCTCCCCTCCTTTGCCGCCAGCATGTACTCGGTCAGAACCGCGATCCGGCAGTCGGCGAAACGGACCAGCAACTCCTCGCCGACATCGATCAGCGCCGACAGATGGGTGCCGCCGGCATGGCCGGTGAGCAGCACGAAGGTACGCAAACCCTGCCCGTAGAGGGAAGAGACGATATCGAAAGCCAGGGCTTTGAGGGTTTCGGTGCGAATAGAAATGGTACCGGGATGGCAGGAAGTCGACCGGCAGACGCCGTAAGGAATCGGCGGAGCGATGAAGATCGGCCGCCGCGCCGCCAGCTTGCGCCCGACCTCGGTCGCGTGCAGGGTATCGGTCGACAAAGGCAGATGGGGACCGTGCTCCTCGGTGGCGCCGAAGGGAATGAGGACGGTGCGGGTCTTTTCCAGCCCGGCGACGAACTCGGGCATGGTCAGCTCTTCTATAATCATTCTTTTTCCTCCCCTACAAAACCCCGAGCAGGCGATGGGTCTGGGGGATGACCCGCACCGGCGGATGAATCCGCGCCGCCGTCTCCTGCAAAACGAGCAGCTCGCGGCCGGAAACGGCCACCTTCCCGTCGACCGTCAACGCCTGTAAAATCAACGGCCACTCCGGGGCCGTCTCCCGCAAGAGCCGAGCGGCGGCTTCGATTTCTTCCCCGGCGGTATCGGGCCCCACCACCGCCTTGGCCTGTCCGGGATTATTTCGTGCGACTTCGAGAAAACGCCGATGAACGTCCCAGGGGGTCGGGCACCCGGTTACCGACGCCAGTTTGAGATCCATGGAAATGAAAGCCAGATGCGGCAACAACGGCGCCAGGGCCTCGGGCAAGGTGCCGTTGGTCTCCAGGTGCAGCGGTAATAGTCGCGCCAGTTCGGGCAGCCAGTTCCCGAGCAGTTTGCCGTGCAGCAGCGGCTCGCCGCCGGTGAGACTCAGGGAGTGATGCACTCCCGGCGTCCGCACCAGCCAATCTTCGAGAAGAGTGAGCAGAGTCGGTAAAGAAACCGGATTCGGCAGCGCACGGAAGGTGCCCGAGCCGGGGGTTTCCTCGACCAGGCAGTCGGACGTTGGCGCGAAGGGGGTGTCGCAATAGGCGCAATCGAGGTTGCAGCCGGCCAGGCGCACAAAAATCTGCCGGCAGCCGACCATCAGCCCTTCCCCCTGGATGGAGGAAAAGACCTCGATCAGGTGGCCGTCAGTCGGCGAGGTAGCTGGCGCAGGCATATTCCGATTCCCAGACGTTGACCTTGTAGACCGTCACATTGTCGGTATTGAGGCGCGCGGTGAGCTTTTCGAAGAGGAAGCGGGCGATGTTCTCCGAGGACGGGCTGTTGCTCACGAAGGGCTCGATCTCGTTGAGATACTTGTGATCGAGCAGATCGAGCACGGCCTTGGTCTCGCGTTTGAGAATCTTGAAATCGATGCCGAGCCCAGCCTTGTCCAGTTCGCGGGCGGTCACCGTGACCTCGACCTTCCAGTTGTGGCCGTGCAGGTTTTCGCAATCCCCCTGATAGTTGATGAGATTGTGCGCGGCGGCGAAATGGGTATGAATTTTCAGGCGATACATGATGTTATCCTTTTTATTTCAGTAAGATTCTGAATCCTCTTCGTCGACGGGCATGACTGGTTGCCCGGCGATGCTGTACTCTTCGTCGGCCCAGCGGCCAAGGTCGATCAGCCGGCACTTTTCCGAACAAAAGGGCCGGTTTTCATTGCCGGCCCAACTCACCCGCGCCCCGCAGCGAGGGCAGCGAACCTTGAGAACTTCTACTTTGGCGGTCATGGGTGCATCCTGTGACAAGTTTGGTGGTCATCTTACCTGTTAGCGAAACGGAAGCCAAGCGTTCAAGCGTTGGCGCATTCACATCCGCAGAGTTTGCGGCTGGGGCAGGATTAATCGTTGCTCCGGTTGATCAGGTTGACGATGACTTTGACGATGGTCTCTTTCTCCTCGGGACGGCTCTCGGCGATGAGCAGGGTCAGTGCCACCAGGGCGTTGTCGGCCAGGCGCTTGGAGCCGTCGGGGCGGTAGAGAATGGCGTTGGTGGCGAGAAAATAGATGAACAGGGCGGCGGCGATGCGCTTGTTGCCGTCGGAAAAGGCGTGGTTTTTGACCACGAAGTAGAGGAGATTGGCGGCCTTCTCTTCAACGCTGGGGTAAAGTTCCTTGCCGTCGAAGGTCTGGTAGATAGTGCCGAGGGCGCTCTTGAAGCCCTGATCCTTCTCGATGCCGAAGAGCCCATCAAACTCTCCCTTCATGGCATAGACGATACCGATGGCTTCGTCGTAGTCGATCACGCGCAGCGCCTGGCCGGTTGTCGCTTCAATGCTCAGGGAGCCATGGTCGTAGCGATCAAGGGTAGCCAGGGCATAGGCGTAATCGTTGATCACCCGCAGCACATCCCTGCCGGTTTCGGTCACCAGCTCTTGGGTGGTCAGGGTGCGGGCGAGAAGATCGACGGTCTGTTGCATCTCCCGAAGTTTGGCCGTCTCATCCCGCAGGCGTTGTTCGTTGACCGTGTAGCCTTTGACGATGTGATCGCGCAGGACGCGCGTCGCCCATTGCCGGAACTGCGTGCCACGTCGGGATTTTACCCGGTAGCCGACAGAGATGATGACGTCGAGGCTGTAATAAACAACCGGACGGTCGGAATTTGCAATTTGCATTTTTTGCAAATTGCTTTTTTCAGGCAACTCACCTTCGGCAAAAACATTTCGGATATGCCGGGAAACAACGGATACATCGCGTTCAAACAACGTGACCATTTGTGCCTGGTTCAGCCAAACCGTCTCGTGGTCAAGCTGAACCTCAAGCCGAGTCTTGCCATCCTCGGCTTGAAACAGTAGAACTTCCCCGCTGCAAGACCTACCGCCCGTCATTTTGCCCTCCCATGAATGCACTTGAATCAATCCCGAGCAGGCTAAATCATCCATAAAAAAATGTAAAGATTTCGGGAGGGATTTATCCCCAAAGGAAAGAGTCGAAAAAAAGGCCCGGTCGAATGACCGGGCCTTTGCACTTTTCTTGGAGCGGGAAACGGGATTCGAACCCGCGACCTTCAGCTTGGGAAGCTGACACTCTACCACTGAGTTATTCCCGCGATGGAGGTGCATTCTAGGGGGGATCTATTTCTTTGTCAATGTTTTTTTCGGCCAATGATTCAAGAAGCTTACAGGCTTCATCCGGGGTTTTGACCTGGCCGGAAAGCTCCGCCGCGCGCAGCTTTCGGAGGGTCTCGCCGATCCTCCGGCCGTCGCTCAGCCCGAGCTTTTGCCGCAGCCAGGCACCGTCGACCAGGTCGGGAATACGGCCGTGACGAAGATGATCGTGATAGTCGTTCAGTGCTCGCCGCGCCTCGGGTAGCCAGGGGCGCGGGTCATCGGCCTGAGAGAGGAGCCAGGTCAGCCCCAGCACCGGCTCGGCGCCCAACTGTTCGACCCAGAGGGCGCGCCGGCGCGGGGCGGCGTCACGCAAAAGCCGCAGTTCGTCCAGGGTTTCAGGCGGCAATTCTCGCAACCGGCGAAGAAGGTTGCCCGCGCGCCGACTCAGGCGCAGATGCATCCCGACGTCGCTGGACGGCCGATAACCGGCGAGGAGCGCCGCCAACTTGAGCAGGGCCGCGGCACTCCAGCCCCCCTCCCCCTCTTCTTCAGGGAATTCCGCGAGCAGTTCTCCTGCCCCCTGCGCAAGCCCGGCAACGATCCGCGCCGTCAGGCGCACGCCCTCTTCCCAGGAGCCCTGGACCTCGGGTGGGCCGAAAAGGAGCGGCGGCAGGCCGAGGTCGCGCAACCGGGCGAGGCTCTTCCCTGCCTTCTTGACGCCAAAAATCAGCGCCAGTTCCCCCTGGATGCGTTCGCCGGCGACCTGGGCCAATTCCGGTGCGGTTTCGCCCATGAGCGCGAAGGTTTCGCTTTCAATCTCCATCCCCAGGGTGGCGGCAAGACGAACCCCGCGCAGCACCCGCAAGGGGTCGTCGTGGAAGACGCCGACGGAACAGGCGCGCAGCAGGCAACTGTCGATGTCGCCCCGGCCGCCGAGGGGATCGATAAACTCCGCGCTGGTCACGGAAGAGGCAACCGGCCAGGCGACGGCGTTGACGGTAAAATCCCGCAGGCGCAGATCCTCGTTCAGAGTCGCAGCGCGCAGGGGGGCGAAATCGAAGGCCCAGCCCCCCGCTTGCGCGGGAACGACCACCCGGCTCTGGTGACGGAGTGAATCCATGAGAAACCAGTGGCCACGGATGCGCGCGGCAAAGGCCTTAGCTATCGGGGTGGGGTCGCCCGGCGTCGCCAGATCGAAATCCTTGGAGGCTTCGCCGCGCAAGGCATCACGGAGGGCGCCGCCGACCAGCCAACAGGGACGGCCGGAAAGGACGTCGAGCAGGTCCGGCAGGATACGGGCGGCGACAAGTTGGGTGTGAAGGTTATCCATAGGTAAAAAAAAGGCCCGCCGAAGCGGGCCTTGCGGGTCGAAAGAGGATCAGGCCAGATCGAGCACGCCCTGATGGATGATGTCGAAGAGCTCCTGGATATTCTCCTCGGCGATGCAGGAGAAGGCGATGCGCAGGTCGGTCTTGTTGATGGAAATGGCCCCGACACCGTACTTGTCGAGCAGATGTACGCGCAGCTTCTCGGCGTCGACGGTCTTGAGCTTGAGGCACATGAAGTAGCCGGAGTTGAAGGGGTAGTAATCCCAGGCCTTATCGTACTTGCCACTGTTGAGCACGGCCTTGGTCTTGAGCGCCCGGCCCTTCATGACCTGGAACTTCTCTTCCTTCTGCTCCAGGAACTTGGGCGAGCGCAGTGCCTCGATAACGAAGGTCTGCGACGGATGGGGGCAGTTGGAGATCTTGGCGCGGATGATGCCCATGGTCTTCTTTTCGAGGGCGGTCAGAACCGGGGCATTCTCGCCGCTCTTGCCGTCGGCGAAGGTGATGAAGCCGGTGCGGAAGCCCCAGACAAACTCTTCCTTGGTGGCGCCGTCGAGTTTGATCGCCAGGATGCGCGGATGCAGGTTGGCCAGTTTGCCGAAGAGCGACTCTTTCATGCAGTCTTCGTAGAAGAGACCAAAATAGGCGTCGTCGGTGATGGCGACGATGTTGCAGCCGGACTCGGCGACTTCCTTGATGGCGGCGACGATGGCGTCCCCTTCGGCGATGGTCGGGGTGTAACCGCTGGGGTTATTGGGGAAGTTGAGCAGCACCACGGCCTTGCCCTTCTCGGCGGCGGTGTTGGTCAGCACCGCTTTGAAGGCGGCGACGTCATAGCCGCCGGTGGCGGTAAAGGTCGGGAACTTCTTGACGATGGCGCCGTTGCAGGTGCCGAAGGTCAGGTTGTAGTTACCCCAGAGCATGTCGGGCAGAACCAGATGATCACCGACGCCGAGGAACATGTCGCCGACGATGGAGAGGCCATGGGTCAGGGCATTGGTGACGATGGGGTTGCTGAAGTGTTTCCCCTGCATGCTGGGATTCTCGCGAAGCATCTTCTCCCGCCACAGGGAGCGCAGTTCCGGCTTGCCGGCGGGCGGCGCGTAGGGATAGATGTCCTTGGGATCGAAGGCCGAGAGCTTGTCCTGAATGCACTGCAGGAACATCGGGCCGCCCTTTTCCGTGGCGATGCCGATGGTGGCGTTATATTTGTGCGCTTTATCCTTGGCTTCGGCCGACTGGGTAAGAATCCCTTTGGGAAAAAAGAGGTTCTTGCCGAGGTCCGAGAGCATCTCAAGAACATAGGGATTGTGTTGGGAAAGCTGTTCGTTGAGTTCGACTGCCAATGGATTCATCATGGTCCTCCTGGGGTGTGGTATCCAAGCATTTAAGGTCGCGAATCTGGAAGAAACCGCGCCAAGCCGGAATTAAATCAGCAATGCGAGAAGCTTGTCAACGGGAATGTGTTCGCGGATTCCGTATACGATAAAAAAGGACAGGTGCGGCCCGGCGGCTCTTTTCCCCGGGACGCCTAGCGAATAACCCGGGTGGCCATCCCCAGGGTCTGGAAGGGAACCTTGAGATTGAGTCGTCGTGCGACCTGCAGATTGATAACCAACGAGACCCGGCGCGGCGTATGCAGTTCCATCTCTGCCGGAGAAACCCCGGAAAGAATCTTGCCGAGCATCTCCGCCACGACCTCCCCCTGCTCTTGGGGATCGGCTTCCAGGGAAACCAGCGCACCCAAATCGCAAAGAGAGGGGATCTGGGAAATCACCGGCAGGTTTTCCCGCGCGGCAAAGGCCATGATCCGGCCGAGACCCAGGTGCAGAACGGCACTGTCGGCAACGAAGAGGCTGTCGACAGAGCCGCTCATGACCCTCAACGCCGAGTCGATTTCCCCGGCCGCGGCAATATCCTTGGGCACCAGCGACACTCCACCTTTGGACAGGATCTCGCCGAGGCGCCGGACCTGCAAAACCGAGCCGGCATCGGACGAGGAAAAGAGGACGCCGATGGTTTGTACGGGGAAGATCTCGCGAAAGGCCTTGACCAGAGTCTCCATGGGAGTCTTGCCGCTGGCGCCGGTCAGATTCTTGCTCGATTCCGGAAGGATGCCTAAGGCCGCCGGATCATAGACGTCGCCGAAAAGAACCGGCGTCCCCCGCGCCTCCTTGCGGGCCACCAGCGTCGCCGGGGCGCCGTAAGTGACGATGACGTCGGCGCCGATCCCCACCGCCTTGCGGATGCTGTTGGTCCAGGACATGGTATCGGGATTGGGCGTCTGCACGTAGACTTCCAGTTTCTGTTCCAGCCCTGCTTGTCGCACCGTTTCGAGAAAGGCTTCGTGCGCCAGACGATAGCGCTCGAGGTCACCGGTGATGATCACCGCGACGAAGGATTTCTCCTTGGCCCAGGCGGAACCGGCGTTGGTAACGAAAAGAACCGGCACCAACAGCAGCCCACAGAGGAAGTATCGTGAAATAACTTGGGTTATCCGCACAAAAAAGACCTTAATCGGGGTCATGGTTTACCAGGAGCGGGCGACGCTGAGCATATACAGCTGGGCCGCTCCATCAAAATGGCTGTTGTTCCGGTCTTCGTAATCGTCATGGGAGAAACGGGCCGAACAGTTCCACCCCTTGGCCAGCGTCCATTCCAGTCCCAGTCCCAGCCCCATCTGCACGATTTCCAACTCGCTCAGCGAGCGCAGATCGGAGGCATCGACCGGCCCGACATTGGGCAGGTTCTCCGGCAGGAAGCCAGGATTGAAATACGACCGGGAGCGGATATAGCGCGCTTCGAAGAGCGTCCGCAGCCGTTCGCGCAGCTGCCAACTGGTGGAAAAGGTCAGGGTATGAACCCGCTGCCGATAGTCGACATCGCTATCGAAAAGACTGTTGTCGTCTTCGGCGCCGAAGCCGTAGGTCAGATCCTGGCGCAGGTCGGAACGAAGAAAACCGTAATAGAGATTGGTGCTGACGCTGTCGGTCAGTTGGGCCCAAAAACCGGCAGTAACATCTTCCTGCTGCTGCCGGCGATCGAGAGATCGGTTCCAACCGGCGCGATCAAAGTTGCTGTTGCGCCCGTCGGTCAGGCGGAAGTTGGCGGTAGCGCCGAAACGGTCCGTGGGATTCCACGCCACTCCGGCATAGAAGCGATGGCGTTCTTCCAGGGAAGCGCCGTAAGCGGGGGCGTCGGAAGTCTGGAGTTCATACCAGCTGTTGACCTTCAGTCGAGGAGTACCGAGGGGCCGAGCGATGAGACTGACCCGGAAGCGGTTGATCCGCTCGTCCTCGGGCAGCTCCCAGAGGGGATCGTAATAGGGGTTGGTGGAATCGTAAAACTCCCCGGTGCGGTCCCGATGGAGGTCGCGGTGCTCGAATTCCACCATCAGGGTCAACGGGCGGACGGGACGCCAGGAGAGCTTGCCGAAATAGCTGGCCCGAGTCAGATCCATGTTCTGACGGGTGGTGACGGAGTCGGCCCCGAGCAGACCACCGACCAGCAGTTGCGCCGCGCTGCTGCTTTCCTGGTCGAGCATGCGGTAACGGAAATTGAGGGTAAATTCGGGCCGGGGGGTCAGGGTGAGATCGGCCGACGCCTTGTGAAAGTCCGTTTCCGCATCGGCCGAAGAGACATCGGCGAGGCGAGAGAGATTCTCCTTCTTGCCGATGGTGTACCCGGCAGCGGCATTGAATCCGCCCGAGGGGGAGGTACTGACCTTGAGGGTTGTGGCGGTCAGGCGGGAATCGGGTGTTGCGTCGTGCTGGTAGTCGCCAGCGGCGCGGTAATTATCACCGTCTTCCCCGATGGCGCCGAAGCTGTCGAAAGGGACGGATTCACGATTGCGAAATTCGCGAAAGACCTGCTCGACGGCGACATTGACATAGCCGACATGGGCATCGAGCCCCAGGGTCACTTCCTCGGTCACCCGGTCGACCTGTTGCCTTTTGCTCTCCAGATGGCAGGCGGTGCAATCTTCGTTGAGATAACGTAGCTGTTTATGCCCGGAGCGTTGCAGGCGCCAGTACCCGAGATTCAGGTGTACGGGATAAACGGGAAGTTTGGTCCGGAGATTGACCTTGTCGATGCCGACTTCGAGGCCGGCCGTCTCCCCGGGGGAACGGTCGCTGAAGAGGATCTCAACCTGTTCGAGCCCTTCTTCACTCAGGGTGGTACCGACGGCATCGGGGCGATCATAGGAAATATAGTCGAGATGATGGTAGAGCTTTTCCGTGGAGGCATGCAGCCGCACCAGTCCGCGATAATCGAGGTCGGTTTCGAGCAGGTAATCGCTGTCGTTGAGATATTCCCCTTCGATCATGAAACGCAGGCTGGGGTTGAGATACTTGATCTCCGTCGCCACCGTCGCCCCTGAATCAAAGAGGGTGTACTGGGCGGCGCGACCGGCCTGGTCCTGAACATCGACGGCGCGATAACCGAGGGAAATGCGCGAGGAACGCAAGGTGGGGTCGCTCGTGGCAGCTTCCACCGCCAAGGTCGGTTGCCCGGCAAGGCAGCAGAGCAACAGGCTCCAGGTCAGAAAAAAGGTCGATCTGATGATCTTCACAGCGAACTCCTGTATACGGGCTGAATCCCTCGATCAGCGGGCGATAAAGGTGCCCCGGCCCCGGGACGACGGGACATCGGTGCCGTGAATAGACGAATGGCAATCGGTACAGCGGCTGTAAAAGGCCCCCTTCATGGCGGGATTGTTCTCTTCCAGGGACGGCACATGCTCGCCGAGATGTCCGGAATGGCATTGCATGCAGAGGAAGGGCTGGGAACTCTTCAGCAACGGCCGGTTCGGCGAACCGTGGGAGGCGTGGCAATTGCCGCAATTCTCGTTGAGATCGGCATGTTCGAAGACGAAAGGCCCCTGGTATTCCATGTGACAGCGGGTGCAGGTGTCTTTGCGGGTCAGGCCGCGCAGCAGATGATCCTGGGCCGAGCCGTGGGGCTCATGGCAATCGATGCAGGCCATTTTGTGCTCAGGGACGGGGTGGTGGGAGAACTGGGCGAATTCCGCCCGCACTTCGGGATGGCACTTGAAGCACATGGCGTCCATCTCCTTGCGGCTGACCTTCTGCTGCGGGCCCAGATGCAGGGCGTGACAGTCGAAACAACTGACGTCGTTGTTGGCATGGGTACCAGCGTTCCAGTAGGTGAGGACCGGGGTCGACGAAGCCGAGTGGCATTTGAGACAGATGAGGGATTGGGCCGGGGCGGGTAACTGCTCCAGTTGGAGCAGGGTGTCGAATTTACACTTATCCTCTTTATTGGAGCCGACATCCTTGACCGCCAGGCTCCCCGGACCGTGGCAGGATTCGCAGTTGACCAGCGGCAATCCGGTATCACTGGCAATCTGCTCGCCATGGACCGAACGGCGGAAATCGTCGTGTATCGGCTGATGGGAGTGACATTTGCCGAGACAGTTTTCATCCCCGACGTAATCGGCGTCGAGGCGCCCGACGATCATCTGTTCGTATTCACGGATGGGGAGCAACGGATTGTCGCTCCGCAACTGGTGGAGGTCGGAACACCCGACGACAGCCAGCAAACAGGCGGGCAGCAGCAATTTAACGATCACGACGAAATCTCCCGTAAATGCAGTACGACAAAACATGTCGGGTATGCAAGAAACATGAAAATCAGCACATCTTGAGTGAATGGCCTGATTACTGGACTTTTTATCCGCTTTGACTTCTCACCGTTGGAAGCGTTCCGCCATTTGGCGCAACGGCCTCGGGGGATATGACCGAGCCTTGCCGCAGATGGACGTTTTCCCTCAGCCTAGCAGGTGCTTGCTTTCCAAGGCTGATCAAAAATGCCCAGATGCAAGGCGGACGAAATCCTGAGGAATAAGGCGTACCTGAAAGGTACGTCGTTGACGAGGGATGAGGACAACGCCGCAGATGGGTGTTTTTCATCAGCCTCCTAGAACAGAGTGCCGACCACCGTTCCCAGGGCGGACACCGGACCCGCGTCACTCATGCCGTCCATGGCCTTTTCCACTTTGCGCAAGGTAGTGACGGCATCGCGGTAGAGGCTGTCCTCGTTGACCAACCGACCGAGGCTCCCCTCCCCCCGATCGATCTTGGCGGCGATGCTGTTGATGCGCTCGACGCTCGCCAGCACTTCGTTGTACAGGGCTTCGTCGTTGACCAGTTTGCCCAGGGAACCGGTGCCGTTATTGGCCTTGGTCGCCACTTCGCCGAGTTGGGCGACGGCTTCATTGGCCCGGTCGTAGAGCTGGTCATCGGTGAGCAGGCGGCCCAGGGTCCCCTCCCCGTTTTTCAGACCGTCGGCAATATCGCGCAGGTCGGCGACGACCCGCACGGCATCGTCGTGCAGGGTCGGATCGGTCATCAACCGGCCGAGAGTGCCCTCACCGTTGCGCAATCCGGCGAGCAGGGTCTTGAGTTCGCTCAGCACGCCGTTGAAATCGTCATAAAGACCGGGGTGATTGACCAGACGGCCGAGGCTGCCGCTCCCCTCGTCAATCTTGAGCAGAATGTTTTCCAGTCGGGTCGAGGCGTTGACGATGGAATCACGGCTATCGCCGACCAGGGCGCCGATCTCACCGAAAACTCGCTCCTGGTTGCGGTCGAAGCTGGTGATCAACTGGTCGATATTGGCCCGCTCCACCGATGGCAGGGCGCTGCCGGAGGGCAAGAGCGGCCGGTCCGGCGAGCCGAATTCCAGGCCGAGAAACTGACCGCCCAAGAGATTGGTCTGGCGGATTTCAGCAATGGAATCTTCACGGATTTCAGTTGTTTCGGAAACCTGGAAGTCGATGCGTACGCGCGAATCGACGATGGCGATTGTCTGGATCTTGCCGACTTCGACCCCGGCCATACGCACCGGATCGCCGAGTTTGAGGCCCACCGCCGTCCGGAAGAAGGTGTGATAGTCCTTGCTTTTACTGAAAGGGCGCCAGTCTTCGGCAAGCTCGATCATCACCGCGAGGACGCAAAGCGTTAGCAGAAAAAAGATCCCCACCCGTTTTTCGGTAGACATGGCCATATTCAGACGTCTCCCTTGATCCCCTTGGTGTTGGTGTAAAGAAATTTGCGCACCACGGGATTCTGACTGTTTTTGATTTCATCCGGTGTGCCGACCACCACGATTTCGCCGCCGTCGATCATGGCGATACGATCAGAGAGATACAGGGCGAAACTCAGGTCGTGGGTGACGATGACGGTGGTGAGGTTGACCTTGGCCTTGAGATCCATGATCACCTGGGCGAGTTCGTCGGAGGTAATCGGATCGAGTTCGGCGGTCGGCTCATCATAGAGGATCAGATCGGGATTCATCGCCAGGGAGCGGGCGATAGCGACCCGCTTCTTCATCCCCCCGGAAAGCTCCGAAATGAGTTTCTCCTCGTTCCCCTCCAGCCCGACCAGGGCGAGCTTTTCCGCGACAATGGCGCGGATGCGCTCTTCGGGACAGACCCGCTTTTCCCTGAGCCACAACCCCACATTCTCCCCCACGGTCAGGGAGTTGAAGAGCGCCGAGGTCTGAAAGACCATGCTGTAGCGGTAGCTTGAAGCGCCCTTGTCGGCGGCGGAGATATCCTCGCCATCGATGTGGATGCGCCCAGCATCGGGCTCGATCAGGCCCACGATATGCTTGAGCAGCACGCTCTTCCCTGTGCCCGAGGGGCCGATGATGGAAAAGGTCTCCCCAGGGGCGATATCGAGATGGATGTCGCGCAGCACGGCCCGGCCGTCGAAGGATTTACTCAGCCCCTCGATGCGCAGGCTGACCCCACGCGGTTCGGCATAGTTGGTGACCCCGTGCGACTCGGGAACAAACCAGTCGGCGAACAGTCCGCTGAACATCGCTCCTCCCGGGAAAAAGCTCACATCATCATCCGACTGAGAAAATAGTCGGCCACCAGAATCATGACAAAGGACATGACCACGGCACGAGTGGTCGACTGGCCGATGCCCCGCGCCCCGCCTTTGGTCTTGAAGCCGACATAGCAGCCGACATGGGCGATGATGCCGCCGAAGACCGTAGCCTTGGTCAGACCCTTGAAAATCTCTTCATAGCCGATGGCACGGATCAGGTTTTCGTAATAGACGTTGTAGGGTACATCGATCAACGGATTGACGTTGCTGATAAAGGCCCCACCGGCGATGCCGATGAGCATGGAAAAGATCACCAGGCAAGGAACCGCGAGCAGGCAGGCGAGCAGACGGGGCATGGCCAGATAGCGCACCGGGTTGATTTCCAGGGTGCGCAGGGCGTCGATCTCCTCGTAAACCTGCATCGCTCCGACCTCGGCGGCCATCGACGAGCCGACCCGCCCGGCCACCAGCAGGCTGGTCATCACCGGCCCCAACTCCTTGACCATGGAAAGGCCGACAATCGCCCCGATCACTTCCTGGGTGCCGTAAAGAGCCAGCTCCGATCCGGTCTGCAGAGCGAGCACCATGCCGACGAAGAGGGCCAGCACCAAAGCTACCGGCAGGGTGCCGATGCCGACTTCAGCGGTCTGCCGGAAGATCGACGGCAGATTGCGCGGCGCGGCGCGGAAGAAATAGATGGTCTGGGCGAAGAGTCGCACCATCTCGCCGGCAGTCTGGGCCATATTCATGAGTTGCCGGCCGATCGCCTCGATCATGGGGTTTCTCCCGTTGCCGCTGCAGCGCCCCAGGCCAGAGGCCAGGGGAGATAGAAGAGATTGATGCGCCCGCCGTCGCCGTCATGGCGGTAGCGGAAGAATCCTTTGAGCAGGCTCAGGTCCGTCCCCGCGCCGTCCCGACGGGTGTAGCGGAAGAAGGGAAAGACCTCCACCGCCCGATCCTCGCCGCGCCGCTCCTGCCAGTAGAGATTCCATAGAAAGCTGGAAGCGCTGTTGCCCGAATCGTCCCACTTGTGCTGATAAAGGCGCCAGAGGGGAGCCCAGTTCCGTTCGATGCCTGGCTGCTCGGGAAAGATCGGCTCCAATAGCGACAGCAGGTGCAGATGATTGACGTTATTGGCGCGCCGAAACGAAACCAGGGGCCAAAGATCGATGCGTTTACGATAGGGAACGGATTCATCTGCCAGGGTTTCCTCTTGGTTGGAATAGAGGAAAAAAAGGACCCGATCCCGGCGAAAGCGATAGTTTTCGTTGCGGTTCTCCTCAATTTTATAGAGCGGCCAAAGAAACCAGCGCTTGCGCTGCTCGCCGACCCGTTCGTCGGCAAAGAGGGGAAGCAAGCGCAGCCCTTCACGATCTTCCCCCTTGGTGAGACGCACCAGGGGAAAGGGCAGATCCCATTGCTCGAAATTCCGCCGCCGATCGATGACATGACCGAAGAAAGGCCAGAGCCAGGTACTGCGGGAATAGGCCGGTGAGTCATCGGTCAGATAAAAGGGGAAGACAGCGCGAATCCGTCGGGGATTGTCGCCGTCAAGCTGGAGATCCTCGGAAAAAAAGATCGGCCACAGAAAATAGTCTTTGCGATAGACCCCATCCTTGCGGCTGCTCCCCCACAGTGGCCAGATGCCGACCCCCGACTCGTCCGGCCCTTGACTCCGGGAAAAGAAGGGCCACAGCCAATGCTCGGTCTGCGTCTCATCTTTTATCGTCCGGGCATGGAGGGGAAAGAGGGTGAAACGGATCTCGTCCCGGCCAAAGCGTTCCCGCAGCTTCCCGCCGAAAGGAAAGAAGGCGAAATAATCCTTCCCCTCCCCGGCTCCCTGCCGGGAAAAGATAAAAGGAAAGAGGGTGAAACGGCTCCCCTCCTCTTTTTCGTCGTGCCGCGCGCGATAATCGAGGAACTGCAGGCCACGCCAGTTGGTTTCCTCGGCGGAACGGGACGTGGTCAGCAGCGGATAGAGCACCTGGACGAAACGCTCATCCTCGCCATCGGTGGCGCGGTAAAGCAAAGGTCGCAAGGCGAATTCCCGCTCTACCCCCTTGCTCTCGAACTTGAGCAGCGGCCCGAGAAGATGCAGAACCCGGTAGTCGGAAACGGGGGAAGCGCGGTAATCGAAGAGCGGCCACAACGTCCGGACAGACCCCTCCTCCTCCGCCTGGACCGGGGAAGAAAATGCCGGCAACAACAGCGTACAAAGGAGCAGCAATAGCGGCATAAAGGGCGTGAAGGAGGTGTTGCCCAAGGACTTCCTCGCAAGACAAAGACATTTTAATAAAAAGCGGGTCGATCCTAGCACGGGACAGGATTAAACTCAACAATAGCCCGGTGCGGATTCAAACTTTGCGGCAACCGCTCAGTCGGCTTTTCCCGTCTCCAGCAAGCGATCCATCGCTTCCCGCGCCGGAGTATAGTCGGGATTGAGTTCGAGCGCCTTTTCCAACGCCTCGAAGGCACCACCGGTATTTCCCATCCGACTCCGGCACATCCCGAGAAAATAAAAGAACTCGCAGCAAGGAATCTCGGTGGTGAATCGGCCCCGTTCCTCGATGATATCAAGGGTGGTAACCGCCTCCTCGAAATGCCCTTGGCCGTAAAGCTCCATCGCCGCGCCGATGTGTTCATAATCGTCAATCAGCGGTGTTTCGGGCAATTCCTGGCCTTGCAGGCGCGCCACCATTTCGCTTAGGGCAGCGCGGGCTTCCCCCGGGGGGAGTTTGTCGACAACCTGCCGCCAGCGGGTGACGGCCGAGGGGTAATCGCCGAAGAGATAATCGATGCGTCCCAGCACATTTTGCGCCTGAAGATTGTCCGGTTGCGCTTTCACCACCTCCTGCAGATAACCCATGGCTTTGAGCAGATAGGCCCGGGCCTCGGCGAACTCGCTGAACATCTGGGACAGCTGAAAATATTCGATGCCCAGACGCAGGCGCAGGCCGAGGTTCTCTGCGTCGAGCAAAGCCAGGATCTTCATGTAGGTGATCTTGCGGCGGATATAGAAACTGTCCACTTCCTTGTGATCGAGCATGAGGATCTGGGCGCCGAGGTCGGCAAGATAGTGTGGGTAGGCATCGCGCAGGAGTTCGGCATAGGGACGATTGCGCAGGCAGTCGGGAAACTGGCGCAGATAGTCGTAAATTCCTTCGCCGATGGCATTGGCGGAAGGAGCTCCATCCTTGAGGGCTTCGGGATGGATCGGCAGCGGAATCACCGGCAACGGGACAGGGGTCTGTTCGGGGCCCACCGGCACGGTCATCCCCGCTTCGGGAGCCCACAGGGTGAAATGTTCGGGATCGAGAGAAAGTTCGTTTGAATACGGTGACATGGCAAAAATCCTTAAAGTAATGGATTAAGCTTTTCGATCAGAAAAGCCGTTCGGGAAAGGTGTCGATCCCCGCGTTGACGCCGACGGTCTTGTAGATTTTTATGTCGTCCCAGGGTCCGGAAAGGATGCCGTCGTGGATCGCCCAGGCGCGGCCACGCACGGTCTCTTCCATCCCCGGTTGCCGGAAGGGGGTCGAGCCGTCGAGACGCCGGAAGAGCTCACCTCCGGGGTGAAATTCCTGATTGATCCAGAGCATCAGCTGCTTGCCGGTGATGTAATCGAAGCCGTAGCGCTCGTAACGGATGGCGTTGCTGTAGGAGAGGGGTTCGGCGACGATGATGTCAATGCCGAGGGAGGTGACGAAGTCCTCGAACTGACGGAAGAAGCCGGAGAACATCTTCAAACCGCGGCGCACCTGATTGGGGGAGAGCCCGGCGGCCATGGCTTTCACCTCCTCATCGAGATTGCGGCGCAACGTGCCGAAGCAGTTGTCCCGCCCGTGTTCGTCCCGGTCGATGTCGAAGCGCGGGGCGTCAGGGTCGTTGATCAGGCAGAAGCTCAATTCGATCTGGCGAAAAGGGGTGTCGGCCACTTCCACGAAAAAGAGACAATCCTCATCCCCGGGATCGCGCCGGACCTCGATACGCAAAAGACCCATACCATCGGGACAGATGGTCGTAATCCGCTTTCGTCCATCAACCCCCATCCCGGTTTCGCGATCGATGGCGAAACGCTCAAAGAAAACCTCGGGAACCAGGCGGCGATAAATTGTCTCTTTTGCCCCCATCGGCAGGCGATTGATATCCTTCAGACTGAAGAGGGGAAAGCCGTCGGGATCGAGGAGATGACCGCCGGCGGCCTTCATCGGCCACCTCCGGTAGAAATGCAGTGCAATGGGAAAAGTTTCCGTTCAAGCACCCGCAGATTTTTTTCCAGGGATTCCTGGGCGCGGGCGAAGTCGTTAGGCTGCGCCAGGTGGGGCACGTCGCGCAAACGGGTGTCGTCGTAGCCCAGGTCGCGGATCAACGCAACAAAGTCGTCGGGAAGGTGATCAGAAACTTCGGCCCCAACGATGGCGGCCCAAAGGAGCGCCCAGGAGCGGGCGACGTTGAGCTTTTCGTAGCCGCCACCGCCGATGCAGACCCAGGGCAGGCCCGTGGCGAGAAACTCACGAGCGGCGTATTCGATGGTGCCGGTGGTCATTTCCAGGCGCGTGAGGGGGTCGGTGCGCAAGGTGTCGACCCCCATCTGGGTCACCAGTACATCGGGGGCAAAAGCCCGCAACATGGGGAGAACGACGCTGCGAAAGCCCTGCTCGAAAATCAGATCGTCGGAATGGGCACGAAAAGGGAGATTCACCGAGTAGCCGTACCCCTCCCCTTCTCCCAACTCTTGGGGAAAGCCGGTTTGGGGAAAGAAGTTTTCCCCGGATTCATGCAGGGAGATGGTGAGAACCTGGTTACTGGTATAAAAAGCTTCCTGCACGCCGTCGCCGTGGTGGGCGTCGATATCCACATACGCGACCCGCAAGCCCCGGCGGACGAGCTCCTGGATGGCGATGACCGCATCGTTCAGGTAGCTGAAACCGGAAGCGCGGGCGGCGTGGGCATGATGGTAGCCGCCAGCCAGGGAAAAGGCGACCCGGCAACCCACGTCCACGACCTGACGGGCGGCTTCCAAGGTGCCGCCGCAACCGAGCAGCGACCATTCATAAACGCCTTGGAAAACAGGATTTTCCACATCTCCCAGGCCATAGCGGAAATTCGCCCGGGGAGTGTTGTCGCGGCTGAATTCCTTGAGCGTCGCCAGATAGCCGGGGGCATGAAACCCGGCCAGCAACTCTTCCGGCGCAAAGGGGCACTCGACCTGGCGCACGCCGGGAAGATCCAAAAGGCCGAGCATGCGCAACAGCTCATAGGTCAGCCGGTAGCGCGCCACCTTGAAGGGATGGTCTTCGCCGAAGGTGAAATCGTCAAAGCGGCGTGAATAGACCAGAGCCCAAGAGTCTGAATTGGCAACTGTTTTTGACATGGGGCCTGTTTTACACCGGGCGCTGGCAAAGGTCAACCAGGGATTGCCCGGGAAACCGCGTGAATACAGGTTTTCCTTGATTCTTCCCGGGGGGCTACCTATAATATCCCGATTTTACCGGAAGATTGGAATCCATGGCGCTTTTCATCAGCTTTGAAGGCGGGGAAGGCTGCGGCAAGTCGACCCAGATCGCGGCCCTGGCCGCGCGCTTGACCAACCGGGGGATACCGGTGCTGGCGACCCGCGAACCGGGCGGCTGCGCCATCGCCGACGCCATTCGCCGCATTCTCCTCAATCCGGCCAATGCCACCCTGGTTCCCCGTGCGGAACTGCTCCTTTACGCCGCCGCCCGCGCCCAGCATGTGGATGAAGTCATCCAACCGGCCCTGAGCCAGGGCACCTGGGTGCTCTGCGATCGTTTCACCGACGCGACCGTCGCTTACCAGGGCGGGGGACGGCAACTGCCGTCGGCCACCATTGAGACCCTGAACCGAATCGCCACGGACGGACTGCAACCCGACCTCACTCTCCTGCTCGATCTGCCGGTGGAAGAAGGTCTGCGCCGGGCAATCGGCCGCAATGACCAGGACGGTACCGCCCATGAAGGGCGCTTCGAGGCGGAGACGCTGGCCTTTCATCAGCGGGTGCGCGTGGTCTACCAGCAACTCGCCGAGAGTCACGAGCGTTTTCGCGTCGTCGACGCCTTCGGGACAGTCGCCGCCGTTGCCGGACGGATTGACCGGGTTCTCGATGAATTTCTGGCGGAAAGAGGCATCCAACTGTGACCTTCAGCCAGATCCTCGGCCACGACCGGCAAAAGGATATCCTGCGGCGCGCCCTCGCCCACGGCCGCCTCGCCCACGCCTATCTCTTCGAAGGTCCCGAGGGGGTCGGCAAAAGGCTCATGGCGATCGCACTGACGAGAGCGCTCTTCTGCGCGGAAAAAACAGGCTGCGGCAGTTGCCCGGCCTGCCGCAAGATCGATCATCATAACCATCCCGACCTGCACATTCTTGAGGCGGAAGGACAGACGATCAAAATCGAACAGGTGCGGGCGTTGCAGAAGGAACTGGCCTTTCGACCCCTGGAAGGGCCGCGCAAGGTCTGCCTGATTGACGGCGCCGAACGGATGAACGCGGCGGCGGGGAACGCCCTGCTCAAGACCCTGGAGGAACCGAGCGGCGACGCCCTGCTGATCCTGCTCAGCAGCCGCCCCGAAAGTATTCTGAGCACCATCCGCTCCCGCTGCCAGCGCCTCCCCTTTACCCGTTTGCCTCAGGCGCAGCTCAAAGAAGTACTGCTCGAGCGCATGGCCCTCGATGCCACCCAGGGGCACATTCTGGCGGCCCTCTCCGAAGGAAGCTTCAAAAAGGCCCTGGGCAAGGATCGTGATCTCTACCTGGAAAAACGGCGGGAGCTGCTCAAGGCCCTGACCGCCCTGGCCCCCGGGCGGGTTCTGCCTCTTTTCGAGCTGGCGCAAACCCTGGCCGATGACAAGGACAGGATTTTCGATATCCTCGACATTTTTCAGGCTTTTTACCGGGATTTGCTTCTTTACCGGCAAGGACGCCCGGAAGAGGAACTGGTCAACATCGACCTGGCCGAGAAGATCCGTCGCGTCGCGGCGCGGGAAAGCCTCCCCTCGCTGCTGGCCAAGCTCGACGCCATCGACGCCGGCCGTCGCCACCTGGAACGTAACGTCAATCGCCAGCTCGCCCTGGAAGTACTGCTGATGCGGCTGGCCGCCTGATAAAATTCAACCGGAAGGTTCGCCGATAACATGCCGAAAATCGTTTCCCTGAAATTCCGCGATGCCGGAAAACATTATTTCTTCAACCCCCTTGATTTCGAACTGGCCAAGGGTGATCGGGTCGTGGTCGAAACCGACCGCGGTCGGGCGCTGGCCACGGTCGTGGTCCCACCGGAAGAACGAGCGGAGGACCAGCTTCCCGCTGATCTCAAAAGTGTCGTCCGGATCGCCACCGACGAAGATCTGGCCATGGCCCAGGCCAATGTCGAGCGGGAACGGGAGGCTTACCTCTACTGCCAGGATCGCATCCACAAACGCAACATGGAGATGAAGCTGGTGCGGGCCGAGTACCTCTTCGACGGCTCGAAGATCATCTTCTATTTCACCGCCGATGGCCGCGTCGACTTTCGCGAGCTGGTCAAGGATCTGGCCCATTATTTCCATACCCGCATCGAGATGCGTCAGATCGGCGTGCGCGACGAAGCCAAGTTGATCGGCGGCATCGGCATTTGCGGGCGGGAACTCTGCTGTTGCACCTTCCTCACCGAATTCACTCCGGTTTCCGTGCGCATGGCCAAGGAACAGGGGCTGGCGCTCAACCCGACCAAGATTTCCGGCCAGTGCGGACGCCTGCTCTGCTGCCTGAGCTACGAATTCGAAACCTACTGCAGTCTCAAAAAATGTCTGCCCAAGTGCGGTCGCAAGGTACAGCTTGACGGGATCAAGGGTGAGGTGGTGAATCAGGACGTTCTGCGGCAAAAGGTGCAAGTACGCCTTGAAGACGGCCGCAGCGTCGCCGTAACCTCCGAGCAGATCGAAGAAGGAAAGGGGCCGACCCCGGCCATGGGCGAGGAAGCCCCACGCCGCAACCGGCCATCGTCGGGGGGACGGGGCAAGCCGGGACGGGGCGAAGGCCGCTCCCAGTCCCCCGCCGCGCCGCCAAGCCCGCCCGTCCCGCCGACCAAACCGGCGAAACCGGCGAAACCGGCCCCACCGGTCGAGGTCAAAGCCCCGGAACCGCCGTCCGAAGGCGAAGAAGCCGCCAAGACCAGCCGCAAGCGGAGTCGCAGTCGCCGCCGCCCCCGTCGCAAATAAGCCAAGGAGAACACCCATGGATAGACGTTTTTATATCACCACGCCCATCTATTATGTAAACGATGTTCCCCATATTGGGCACGCTTACACCACCCTGGCTTGCGATGTCCTCGCCCGCTATAAGCGGGCCCGCGGCTATGAAGTCTTTTTTCTCACCGGCACCGACGAGCATGGGCAGAAGGTGGAAAAAGCCGCCATCGCCGCCGGCGAGACCCCGCTGGAACTGGCCGACCGTGTGGTCAAGCGCTTTCAGGCGCTGTGGGAAAAGCTGAACATTTCCCACACCGACTTCATCCGCACCACCCAGGAGCGCCATAAGAAAGGGGTTTCTGAACTCTTTCGGCGCATCGAGGCGAAGGGAGATATCTTTCTCGGCGAATACGAAGACTGGTACTGCACCCCCTGCGAAACCTTCTGGACCGAAACTCAGCTGATCAACGGCGCCTGCCCCGATTGCGGCCGTCCCACGGAAAAACTCAAGGAAGAGTCCTACTTCTTCCGCATGAGCAAATACCAGGAGGCGCTGCTCGCTCATATCGAAGCTAATCCTGATTTCATCCAGCCTCGGGGCCGGCGCAACGAAATTATCAGTTTCCTCAAAGAAGGATTACGCGACCTTTCCATCTCCCGCACCACCTTCTCCTGGGGGATTCCGGTGCCGGGTAATGAGCGTCACGTCATCTACGTTTGGTTCGATGCCCTGACCAACTACATCACCGCCCTCGGCTTTCCCGATGACGTCGATGGTAATTTCGCCAAGTTCTGGCCAGTCGATGCCCATGTCATCGGCAAGGACATCCTGCGTTTCCATACCGTCTACTGGCCGACCTTCCTCCTCGCCGCCGGGCTCCCTCTGCCGAAAAAGGTCTTTGCCCACGGCTGGTGGACGGTGGAGGGGCAGAAGATGAGCAAAAGCCTGCGCAACGTCGTCGAGCCGAACATGCTCATCGACAAATACGGGGTCGACGCCATCCGCTACTTCCTGCTGCGCGAAGTCCCCTTCGGCCTCGATGGCGATTTCTCCCACGCTGCCCTGGTTCATCGCATCAACTCCGATCTGGCCAATGACCTCGGCAACCTGGTCAGCCGCTCGACCGCCATGCTCGGCAAATATTTCGGCGGAACCCTCCCGGCCGCGGCGGCCAACGAGGCGCTCGATGAAGCCTTTATTCAACGATTTCCCGCTGCCATCACCAAGGTCGACGAACTGATGGATGAGCTGGCGTTCAACAAGGCGCTCCAGGCCATCTGGGAACTGGTCGGCGCCGCCAACAAATACATCGACGAGACCGCCCCCTGGGCCCTGGCCAAGGAGGAGAGCCTGCGCCCCCGCCTGGCGACGGTTATGTACAACCTGCTCGAAGGCACGCGGATCATCGCCCTGCTGGTCGCGCCCTTCATGCCGGAAACCGGCGCGTCGATTCTGCAAACCCTGGGAGTTCCGACAAAAGAACTGCAACTTGACGGTAACGACCGCTGGGGGCAATTACCGCCGGGAATCCAGGTCGCCAAAGCCGCTCCCCTCTTCCCGCGCATCGAAACGGAATAAAATTCCCGTTTCAGCAATTGTTTTATCCACAATGGGGCGCGCCGCGCCCCATTGCTTTTTTGGAGAAGAACCATGCAAGAGTCCCTCCCCCTGTTGATCGACACCCATGCCCATCTCGATCACGGCCAGTTCGACGAAGACCGACAAGCAGTCATTGAGCGCGCTTTTGATCAGGGAATTTCCCACATCCTCAGCGTCGGCTGCGACCTGGAAAGTTCCGCAGCCAATGTCCGCCTCGCTGAAACCTACCCCAACATTCACGCCGCCGTCGGCATTCATCCCCATGATGCGCCGCAAGCGGATGAGGCCGGAATCGTCCAACTGACGAAATTGCTGGAACAATCGGAAAAGATCGTCGCCGTCGGCGAGATCGGGCTCGATTTCTATCGTGATCGTGCCCCCCGGGATGTGCAGCGCCTCGCCTTCCGCCGTCAGATCGCCCTGGCCCGGCAGGTGAAAAAGCCGATCATCGTCCACGACCGGGATGCCCACGACGAGGTTTTACAAATTCTGCGTGAGGAAAAAGCCGCCGAGGTTGGCGGCGTGCTGCACTGTTTCAGCGGCGATAAAGAGATGGCTCGCGCCTGCCTCGATCTCGGTTTCTATCTTTCCTTTCCCGGGACCATCACTTATCCCAAAAATGATGCCACCCGTGAGGTGGTACGCGCTGTCCCGATCGATCATCTGCTGGTCGAAACCGATTGCCCCTATCTTGCCCCCCTGCCCTTTCGCGGCAAGCGCAACGAACCGGCCCATGTCCGCCAGACGGCGGCGATGATCGCCGAGATCAAAGGCCTGACCCTTGAGGATGTCGCTCGCATCACCAGCCGCAACGCCTGCACGCTTTTCGGCATCGGCGAAATTGACCAGAGCGGCAAGATCGCCTACCGCATCCGCGACTCTTTGTACCTCAATCTCACCAACCGCTGCTCCAACGCCTGTACCTTCTGCGCCAAGTTCAAGGAATTCGTGGTCAAGGGGCATGCGCTGAAGCTCGACCACGAACCCGATTTCACCGAAGTGATCCGGGCCATCGGCGATCCGACCCGATACAAGGAGGTGGTTTTCTGCGGTTACGGCGAGCCCCTGCTGCGCATCGAACTGGTCAAAGAGGTCGCTACCTGGCTCCACCAGCGGGGAGTTAAAGTGCGCATCAATAGCGACGGCCAGGCGAACCTGGTCCATGGACGCGACATCCTGCCGGAACTCGCCGGGCTGGTCGATACCCTCTCCGTTTCCCTCAATGCCGCCGACGGCGAGACCTATCAGCGCATCTGCCGTTCCCCCTATGGGGAACAGGCCTACGAGGGGGTCAAGGATTTCCTGCGACGGGCGCCGGCGCACATCCCCGAGGTCATCGCCACGGCGGTGACGCTGCCGGGGATCGATGTCGCCGCCTGCCGGGCTGTCGCCAAGGAATTGGGAGTGAATTTTCGCGAAAGGGAATACAACGAGGTAGGATAAAACGACTTAAGGCCGGATCGAGCGATCCGGCCTTTTCCATCTGTACCTATTTAATCTTCTGAATCGGGCAATTCGCCTTCGCCGAAAAGCTTGGGCGCCTTGTAATCCGGTAAGTCTGCCACATAAGGGCAGTCGGCGGGGAGAACGCCGAGTTTGACGATCTCCGGCGTCAGCGGGGTGCATCCGGGTCGGGCCAAGGCGCGGTCGGGATAGACAGTGCAGAGGTGGGTCTTGAGATCAAGCTTCTCGCAGGGGGTGTCGGTGTAATAGATCACCCCTTCGTAGTCGATCTTCTCGAAACAGCAGCGACCGCATCGGCGGCAACGCGCATCCCATTCCGTTTCCTCGACGGCCAATCGATACTCCTTCGATAAAAAAATAGAGGTGGAGCTTTTAGCAAGCTCCACCCCCAGGGTGGTACGCCCAAGGGGATTCGAACCCCTGTCGCCGGCGTGAAAGGCCGGTGTCCTAGGCCAGGCTAGACGATGAGCGCGTAAATTGTTTCGAGCGGTAACCGCTTAAATATCCTTGGCTGGGGTGCTAGGATTCGAACCTAGGGATGACGGAGTCAGAGTCCGTTGCCTTACCGCTTGGCTACACCCCAAGAACGGAAGCTGTTTTTAACAGAGAAGCCCTATACAGTCAAGAAAAAATACCACCCTATTTCGAAATTATCATCCTCGGTCGAAACGACTGCACGGCAAACTCTCAATGCTTCCGGTCAGAGATATTCATCCCTTGGGTGTAATCGCAAAAATCCGCGAAGAAGATTCAGCAAGAAGTTTTCCATCGGCTTCGACACGGGCCTGCACAAAGTGAATTTTCTTTTTTTGTTCAACCACTTCGGCGAAAACAAGGAGTTCGGTCTCAACGGGAACAGGCAATTTATACTTGACTGTCAGTTCCGCTGTGACAAAATGCTCGCCGGTTGCGCGGCACGCGTATACGCCTGCTTCATCGAGCAGGGTCGCGAGAATTCCACCATGGACCAGCCCCTGCCACCCCTGAAATTGGCTGGGGATACGGATCACGCAATGGGCGCGGCGTCCTTCTTTATCCACGACAAAATCGGCATGCAATCCCTGGGGGTTGGCGGGTCCGCATACAAAGCATTGGTCATCCGATAAAACTTCCATAAGACTCGGTCCTCCTGAGTTGGAGACAAGAAACGGTTGTCCAAAAAAAATTTAATGGTAGAATGCCTACCATTGCAAATCAACCTTAACAATGCAAAAAAGGAGAGAGTAGATGAAAAGAACAGCCCTGCTTATCGTTTTGTTGGTTGCATCATTGTCGCTGGTCGCCTGCAGCAAAAAAGAGGAAGCTCAAGCGCCGGCACCCGAGAAAGCCGCTGAAACCAGTGCCGCAGCCGTCACTGAAAAAGTTGCCGAAGCCGGTGCAAAGGTAGAAGAGAAGGCCGCAGATGTGGCTGCCCAGGTTGAAGAGAAAGCCGTAGAAGCTGCCGCGGCCACGGAAAGTGCCGTTCAGGCTGCCACGGAAAAGGCTGGCGAAGTCGCCGCTCAGGTTGAGGAAAAAGCCGCCGAGACCACCGAGGCCGGTAAAGAAGTTGTCGCCGCCGCCGTTGCCGCCGTTGCCGGCGCGGTAGCTGCCACCGAGGAGAAGGCTGCCGAAGTCGCCGGCGCCGTCGAGGAAAAAGCCGCTGAAGCGACCCAGGCCGTTGCCGAAACCGCCACTGCCGTTGCCGAAGCCGCTTCCGGCGACAGCGTCGTCATCGAGAACACCTACGGCAAGGTCACCTTCAATCACACGGTTCACTCCGAAGCCTTTGATTGCGCCCTCTGCCACGGTGAAGGCGAGCCCGGCGCCCTCGACATGGGCAAAGATGCCGCCCACGCCGCCTGCAAAGGCTGTCATCAGGAAAAAGGCGCCGGCCCCACCAAGTGTTCCGAGTGCCACGTTAAGTAATTCGATCCAAAATTCAGCGTAAAACCGAAGGGGGAGCCGGCAAGTGGCTCCCCCTTTTTATTTCGGCTTCGGTCATTTCATGCTGAATTTGTACTCATACTGACGTTTCTTCCCGTCGGCCAATTTTGTCCCGATTTTGAAGAGATATTCCCCCTTTTCGGCTAGGGTCAGGTCGGCGCCGAAATGACCGTCCATCCCAACCAGAGTGAGTGCGCCACTTTCCTTGCCGGCGGGATCGATGATTTTGACCGCCGCCAGTCCCTGTTCCATCGGCTCTCCATCGGAAACCCGATAGAATTCCACCATCAGATGATGGGTATGGTCCATCCCGACCTTGGCCATGGCCGCCTTGACATCCTTGAGGTGGGCCATCGCCTCGACCTCCTCCACCACCTGCTCGCCGAGCATGATGGTCTCGCCGTCCATTTCCATGCCGGAATGGCTTTTCTGAGCATGTCCGGCATGCGCTTCCTTCTCGGTCTCGGTTTTAAGGCCATGCCCTTTGTGCTCATCCATTGCCGCCGAAGTAAACGGTGCGGTCCCAAGCAAAGTCCCGACCAGCAAATAAATCCATTGTTTTTTCATGATGTCATCTCCTTGATGAATTTACCGGGCCTATGCCCGGATTCGGTTGTTAATGTTCCTGTAACGGCACCTCTCCGCTCGGTAGCATCGACGGATCGAGTTGCCTGCCTTTCCAGATATAGAAGATTACCGGGTACACCAGCAACTCCAGCGCCAGAGACGTGATGGAGCCGCCGACCATCGGCGCGGCGATGCGCTTCATGACGTCGGCCCCGGCGCCGGTGCTCCACATGATGGGGAACAGGCCGACGATGATCGTCACCACCGTCATGACCTTGGGCCGGATACGTTTGACCGCACCCTGATGCACCGCTTGGACCAGATCGCCGCGGGTCAGCATCCGCCCCTCTTCCGTTCGACGTTTGTGGGCGAGATCGAGGTAGAGCAGCATCACCACCCCGGTTTCGGCATCGAGTCCAGCCAGGGCGATGAGTCCGACCCAGACGCCGATGGACATATTGTAATCGAGCAGATAGAGCAACCAGAAGGCCCCAACCAGGGAGAAGGGAACGGCTAGAAAGACGATGGCCGTTTTCACCGCCGAGCGGGTGCTCAGATAGATGATAACGAAGATGATCACCAGGGTCAGGGGAACGATCAGCAGCAGCCGGGCGCGGGTCGACTCGATGTACTCGTACTGGCCGCTCCAGACGATGTTGTAGCCGGAGGGGAGCTTGATGTGCTCGGCCACGGTCTTCTGCGCGGTTTTGACGTAAGTACCGACGTCGATCCCCTTGATGTCGACGTAGACCCAGGCGGTACGCCGGGCGTTCTCGCTCTTGATGCTGTCCGAATCGTTGCAGATGCTGAAGGTCACCAGCTGTTCCAGGGGAATCTGAGCGCCGTTCGGGGCCGCCACCAGCACCCGCTTAAGCGCCGGGAGGTCGCTGCGGAAATCCCGGTCGTAGCGCAGGCTCACCGGATAGCGCTCCAGCCCCTCGACGGTCTCGGTCACGGTCATGCCGCCGAGGGCCGCCTGAATGACGGACTGGATATCGCCGACCTGAATGCCGTAGCGGGCGGCGGCGAGGCGGTCGATTTCCAGATCGAGGTAGGAGCCGCCCACCGAGCGCTCGGCGATGGCCGAAAGGGTCCCCGGCAGGGGCCGCACCAGGGCCTCGATCTCCTCACCGAGGCGGCCGAGCACTTCCAGATCCGGCCCCATGACCTTGATGCCAACCGGGGTCTTGATGCCGGTGGAGAGCATGTCGATGCGGGTCTTGATCGGCATGGTCCAGGCATTGGTCAGCCCCGGGAACTGGATGGCGGCGTTGAGCTCGTCGATGAGTTGCTCGGGAGAGATACGCGCCATCTCGGGCCAGGCCCAGCGCAGGGGAACCTTGAGGAACTCGCTCCACTCGGGCCAACCGCTGTAAAAACGGTGGGTGGGCACCTGCCGCCACTCCTCTTCCGGTTTGAGCATGATCGTCGTTTCGATCATCATCATCGGCGCCGGATCGGTGGCGGTTTCGGCCCGGCCGATCTTGCCGAAGACGTGATGCACCTCGGGAAACTGGCGGATGATGCGGTCGGTCTGCTGCAGCACCTCCTTGGCCTTGGTCACCGACAGCCCTGGCAGGGTGGTCGGCATGTAGAGCAGATCCCCCTCGTACAGAGGCGGCATGAATTCGGTCCCCATCTTGGAGAGGGGATAGGCAATGGAGAGGACCAGCAGCACCGCCACCAGCAGCGTCGTCTTGCGCCAGCGCAACACCCCATCGACCAGGGGATGATAGAGGCGAATCAGCAGTCGGTTGATAGGATTGCGCTCTTCCGAATGGATCTTACCGCGAATGAACCAGGCCATCAGCACTGGCACCAGGGTGATCGAGAGGATGGCGGCGGCGGCCATGGCGTAGGTTTTGGTGAAAGCCAGCGGCTTGAACATGCGTCCGGCCTGCTCTTGCAGGGTGAAGACCGGAGCGAAGGAGACGGTGATCACCAGCAGCGCGAAGAAGATGGTCGGCCCGACCTCCTTGGCCGCTTGGGCGATGATTTCCGAGCGCGGGCGCTTGCCCCGGTAATTTTCCAGGTGCTTGTGGGCATTTTCGACCATGATGATGGCCGAGTCGACCATGGTGCCGATGGCGATGGCGATCCCCCCCAGGCTCATGATGTTGACGTTGATCCCCTGGGCGTACATGATGATGAAGGACATGAGGATCGCCACCGGCAGCGCCAGCACCACCACCGCCGCGCTCGGCAGATGAAAGAGGAAGAGGATGATCACCAGGGCGACGACGATGCTCTCCTCCAGCAGCTTCTCCTGCAAGTTGGAGGTGGCGCGCAGAATCAGCCCGGAGCGGTCGTAGACGGGGACGATCTCGACCCCTTCCGGCAGCCCCGCCTTGAGCTCCTGCAGCTTGCGCTTGACGTTGTCGATGGTCTTCAGGGCATTTTCGCCGAAGCGCATGACGATGATACCGCCGACCGTCTCCCCTTCCCCGTTGAGTTCGGCGATCCCCCGGCGCATCTCCGGCCCCAGGCGCACGTCGGCGATATCCCGCAGCAGCACCGGGGTGCCGCGCTGGTTGGTTCCCACCACCACCTGCTTCAAATCATCCAGCGACTGGATATAGCCGCGACTGCGCACCACGAACTCGGTCTCGGCCATTTCGATGGCGCCGCCGCCGACATCGAGATTGCTGTTCTTGATCGCCATTTCGACCATCGGCAGGGACATGCCGTAGGCCAGCAGCCGGTTCGGATCGACCGCCACCTGATACTGCTTGACGAAACCGCCGAGGCTGGCGACTTCGGCCACGCCCTCCACGGAAGTCAGCTCGTAGCGCAGAAACCAGTCCTGGATGGCCCGCAGCTCCTGCAGGTTGTGACGGTCGCTGACCAGGGCGTATTCGAAAACCCAGCCGACCCCGGTGGCGTCGGGACCGAGGGTCGGCGTGACCCCTTGGGGGAGCCGCCCGGACACATAATTGAGATATTCCAGCACCCGGGAACGAGCCCAGTAGATGTCGGTGCCGTCCTCGAAGATGATGTAGACGAAGGAGTAGCCGAAGAAGGAGTAGCCGCGCACCACCTTGGCGCCGGGCACTGCCAGCATCTGGGTGGTCAGGGGATAGGTGACCTGATCCTCCACCACCTGCGGTGCCTGCCCCGGGTATTCGGTAAAGACGATCACCTGCACGTCGGAGAGGTCGGGGATGGCGTCGATGGGGATGTTTTTCAGGGAATAGAGGCCGAAGACGATGAGAAAGACCGTCGCCAGAATCACCATGAATTTATTGTGCATCGACCAGTCGATGATTTTTTCGAGCATATCGGAACCTTGTACGGTGAGGGGTGAGGCGTAAGGAGTGAAGGGGAAAACCAGATCCTGGTTAAATCCGCCTCACACCTCACTCCTCACGGGACACGGTTAATTGAACAGATCGTCCAGATTATCCTTGGCTTCCGCAGCTGCCGGCATCTCAGCCTTCGGCGCCAGCATCTTCTCGATCGCCTCGCGCAGCTTGCTTTCCGAATCGAGCATGAACTGGGCCGAGGTCACCACCTGTTCCCCGTCCTTGAGACCGGAGAGAATCTGCACCAGCCCTTCGTCATTGGTCACGCCGGTCACGACGGCTCGGGGTTCGAATTTCCCGTCGCCCAGGGCGACGAAGACCGTTTGCCCCTTGCCCGACTTGAGCACCGCGTTCTCGGGAACGGCCAGGGCGTCGGCGACGGCCGCCGTGTCGATGAGCACGTTGGCGTACATCTCCGGCTTGAGGGCGAGCCCCGGATTGGGGAACTCGATGCGCGCCTTGACGGTCCGGGTTTCGTTCTGAACAAAGGGATAAATGTAGGTGATTTTCCCGCTCAAAACCTGATCGGGAGCGAAAGGCAGCTCCACTCGGGCGGTTTGCCCGACCTTGACCCAGGGGAGTTCATACTCGTAGATGTCGGCGTTGACCCAGACCCGGGAGAGATCGGCGATCTGCAACAACTCTTCGCCGGCCATCACCCGCATCCCTTCAAGCACCTTCTTCATCGTCACCACCCCCCCCTGGGGGCTGTAGAGGGTCAGGGTCTTGCGAACTTCGCCGCTCTGCTCCAGGGCAGTAATCTGCTTTTCGCTGATGTCCCAATAACGGAGGCGGGTACGAGAGGCCTCCAGCAACCGTCGGGCATTGTCGGCGACCTGCGGCAGGCTGCTGTCGGCGAGGCGCTGATAACCGCGCAAGGCCAGAAGATATTCCTGCTGAGCCGCCACCAGTTCCGGGCTGTAGATTTCCATGAGCGGCTGCCCTTTTTTTACCGGCTGCCCTTCCTGATTGACATGCAGCCGTTCGACCCAGCCGTCGCTCTTGCTGTTGATGGAATACTGCCGGGGTTCATCGAAGGCGACCAGGCCGACGGTACGGACGGTCCGGGCCAAGGCGGCCCGGCGCACTGTTTCGGTACGAACCCCCATGTTCTGGGTGGTTATGGGATCGATCTGAACACTCCCCGCCGTGCCCCCCTCGTAGACCGGCACCAGATCGTGGCCCATGGCATCCTGCCCCGGTGTGTCGCGCACATAGGTCGGGTCCATGGGCGAGACCCAGTGCTTGACCTGCCGTTCGGCCGGCGCCGTCCCCGCCGCCGCACCGCCCTTGAGCGGAGTCAGCTGCATGTTGCAGATCGGGCAGAGGCCCGGCTCGTCCTGAATGATGAAGGGGTGCATACCGCAGGTGTATTGAGTCTTGGCCTCTGTGCCCTCGCCGGCATGGTCGTCATGGCCGATGTGGCGAAAGCTCCCCCAATAATAGCCGCCGCCCAAGGCCGCCAGCAGGGCGATCAGAATCAAAAATTTTGAGATCAGTCCAGAATGTTTCATGGCTGTTCCTTGTCGGTAGTTACGTCAGGGAGAACCGTGCCGACGGCCTCCTCGATCAGAGCTCGCTGCATCTGGTGTTCGGTGATCGCCTCGAAATAGTCCCGATTGTATTCGAACAGGCTCATCTGACTGTCGAGCACCGTCATGTATTCGGCCCGTCCGGCACGATAGGCGGCCAGAGAGGCTTCGAGAGATTGCTCGGCCTGGGGGATCAGCCCGGCGCTATAGAGTTCGGCTCTTTTTTCCAGACGCTCCAGGCGCGCCAGGGCGTCGGCCAGGGTCAGGCGAATCTGGTTTTGGATCATCGCCCGTTCCTGTCGGGCCATCCGGCCTTCCGCCTCGGCCTCGGCCAGCATCGCCCGCCGCCGCTCCCTGAAGACCGGCAGATTGAAGGTCAATCCCGCCGAATACATGTCGTAACCTTCCTTGTCCATTTCGGAAGGGTCGCGCTGCATGTATTCCAGGGCGACGGTCACATCGGGATAGAATTCCTTTTCCGCCAGTTTTCGCCCCACTTCGGATTTTTCCTCCTGAAGCGTCAGTCCCCGCAGTTGCGGTTGATGTTTTTCCGCCAGACTCTCCAGTTCGACCAGCCCAAGAACCACCGGTTTTAAAGTTACCTCGATCACGGACGGCAGCTCGTTATCCGCTTCCCGATTCAAAAGAATGTTCAAGGTGGCCGCCAGCGACCGGCGTTGCCGACGCAGCTCCAGCCGCTCATCCTCCATTTTCGAGCGTCGGACCTGCCCCAGCAGAACATCCTGCTGCCCCCCCTGACCGACCCCGTAGAGGGTTTCGGCGAAACGGTTGAGATCGTCGAGGGTAGCGATACTCTCATCGAGCAGTGCCAACGACCTATCCACCAGAAACAGCCGGTACCAGGTCTCGCTCACCATGCGCCGCAGATTCAGCTTGCGTTCCTCTGTATCCAAATGGGAACTTTGTACGTCGAGTTCGGCACTCTGTCGGCGCAACTCCCGTTTACCGTAAAAGGGCAAAGCCTGGCTGATGCCGATGACCTTGGCGGTGGCGCTGTCCCGGTCGAAACTCAGGGGATCGCGTAGCAAGCCGTTGTCGATGCGCAGCATCAGCATCGGGTCTTCCAAGGCTCCAGCTTGGGCGATGCGGCTTTCGAAGAGATCCCAGCGCGCCTGGGAGGCATGGACTTCGGGATTGTTGGCCAGGGCCTCCGCGATCAGCGCCGTCAGAGGATCGGCATCGGTCGCGAAAGAACGAGCCGGAGGGATTGAAGTTGCCAGCAACCCAAAAACAAGCAACCAGCGAAAATGTTCCAGAAACATAACCAGTCTCCGTGTCAGGTGGTTTACGGAACTCATTAATCACATTTCGTGCCGAACGAAAATCCATCTATAAAACGGCATGTTGAGTTTATCAGAAAAAAACTTAAGAAATAGATTGGCGAATATTCAACAGCAGCAAGGGGAATATTCGACGACAAAAAATGGAGTAAAAAAGTTGCAATTGATCGTCTCCGGTTAATAATGAAAACATGAAAACCCTTCTTCTCACCCTCATCTCGGCTTGCGCGCTCCTCGTCTCGGCCCTCCCCCTCCGCGCCGAAACACTCCTTCATGTGCTGGATATCCGTCTCGATCCCGAGCGCTCCCGGCTCGACGGTTCCATACGCCTGGCGCTGCCGGAGGGCGCGGACGACCCCTTATTATTGCGCCTGGCGCCCCAGTGCGATCTTCTCGGCGCATCCGCCGACGGGCGTCCCCTGCCCGCGAAACGTTCCGGGGAAATGCTAGTCATCGATCTTCCCGCCCCCCCTCCCGCCGAGATCCGCATCGATTACCGGGCGGTTTTTTCCGACCATCCGCCGAGTAATCCCGCCCACGACGAAGATCCGAGCTACGGCGTCACCGCCAGCATCACGACCCGGGGCGCCTTTCTCTCCGGCGCCTGGTATCCCCTGTGGCTGGAACATCCGGCCCGATACCAGGTGCGGGTCGAAACGCCAAGGGGCTATTTGGCGGTAACCTCGGGCACACGCATGAATAGCGAGGAAACGGCCGAGAGTTCCATCACCACCTGGCGCACCGACTATCCACATCGCGCCCTGGCCCTCGCCGCCGGACCTTATGTGGTCAGCAGCGAACCCTTTGGCGACCTCCTCATCGAAGGCTATTTCCATCCCCGCAATCAGGAACTGGCCGCGACCTATCTTGCGGCGGTTCGCCGCTACCTGGAACTCTATCAGGAAATTTTCGGCCCCTATCCCTTTGAAAAATATGCCGTGGTCGAGAACTTCTTCCCCACCGGCTACGGCTTTCCCGGTTGGACCCTGCTTGGCGGCAGCGTCATCCGCCTCCCCTTCATCGTCGAGACCAGCCTCGGCCACGAAATCGCCCACAGTTGGTGGGGTTCGGGCGTCGCCGTCGACCGCAGCCGGGGCAACTGGGCGGAAGGGTTGACCACCTACGTTGCCGACCACCTCTACAAGGAACGGGAATCCTCGGATGCCGCCAGAGAGTACCGACGCAATATCCTGCGCGACTACGCGACCCTGGTTGACGACGCCGAGGATTTCCCCCTCGGGGATTTCACCCGGCGGGAGAGCAAGGCGAGCCAGGCCATCGGCTACGGCAAAGCCGCGATGCTCTTTCACATGTTGCGCAAGGAAATCGGCGAGAAGGCGTTCTGGGGGGGACTGCGGACGCTCGCGGCGGAGCGGATGCACACCGGCGCCGACTGGGACGACCTGCGCCTCGCCTTCGAAGGTACGTCGGGTCGAGATCTGGAAGATTTTTTCCGACAGTGGCTGGAACGTAGCGACGCGCCGGTTCTGGGTTGGGGAGACATCCGCCGGGAAGAGCGGGATGGAAGTTGGCGGGTAAGCGGCAGCCTGCGGCAGCGGGGCAAGCCCTACCGGCTGGCGATACCGATCCGTTTCACCGGGGAAAACGCCGTCGAGGAGAGGGTGATTCTCGCCACCGAGGCGGAAACCTCCTTCAGCATCGATCTCCCCTGGCCGCCCCGCTCCATGGAGATCGATCCCGAGGCGGATCTCTTTCGCCGCATCGCGCCAGAGGAGATTCCGCCGCTGGTCAACGGTATCCGCGGCGCCAACAATCTGCTGGTGATCGTCGCCGCAGGGCTTACGCCGGAACTGCGCACGGCGGCGCTGAGCCTGCTTGGCGCCCTGCGCCAGGAGCGCGGAAAAATCATCACCGAGACAGAGGCCGATCCGGAGCTGCTGCGACGGCATGACCTGCTCTTCATCGGGCTGCCGAAACGTGCCGAGATCCGGCCCCGTTGGCCGGGAGAACCGCTGATCGAAGAAAGTCGACTCATCCTCGACGGACAGAGCTTCGCCCGCACGGAGACGGATCTTTTCGTCGCCCTCCCCCATCCTTTGGTGGGCGATAAAGCCTGCGCCCTCTTTCTTCCCGCCGAAGCCGAGGGCACCCGCGTGGCGGCGCGGAAAATCCCCCATTACGGCAAGTACGGCTATCTTGCCTTTGTCGCCGGCGAAAACCGCGTCAAGGGGGTCTCCCCACCGTTATCAAACCCCATGCGATATCTCTTCAATCTGGAGAATAGCAAATGAAAACAAGACATTTTGTTCTTTTTCTAATAGTTCTTCTGAGCTTTTCCGGACAAGCCTTCGCCCACCCCCATCTGCTGCGTCTCGCCGACCGGAAGGTGATCGCCTTCGAGGAAATGCTCGACGATCTCAAGACCTCCGAGGTGGTTCTGATCGGCGAACTGCACAATCATGCCGGCCATCATCGGGCGCAACTGGAAGTGATTCGCGCCCTGCATGAGGCGGGGCTCGATATCGCCGTGGGCCTGGAAATGTTTCGCGCCGATCAGCAGCACGAACTGAATCGCTGGAGCGCCGGGGAGTTGGACGAGGCGGCATTTCTGCCTATTTACAAGGAAAACTGGAGCATGTGGCCCCTTTACCGGGAGATCTTTACCAGCGCTCGGGACGCAGGGATTCCCCTGATCGGACTGAACACCTCCCGGGAACTGACCAAGCAGGTGGCAAGCCAGGGTCTGGCTTCCCTGCCCGAGGAAGCTCGGGAGGCCCTCGGACCGATCCCCTGCGTCGTTGATCCCGACTACATGCAGTTCATCCGCCAATCGATGGGTGGCCACGGCGGCATGGGCACCACCTTTCTTTATTTCTGCGAGGCGCAACTGCTCTGGGATGTTGTGATGGCCCGCAACCTGACGGACTACCGGCGGGAGTATCCGGAACGAAAAATGGTGGTGCTGGCGGGGAGCGGGCACAGCTGGAAATACGGCATTCCCAGCCGCCTGACGGAAAGTGGGTTGAATTACCGGGTCATCCTTCCGGAAATGCCGGGACGACTGGACCGCCGCACGGCTAGAGTGGAAGATGCCGACTACCTGTGGTTGGACGAAGGGGAAGGGAGCTGGGAACGGGGTTATTGAATCAGGGTGTAGGCGCCGCGACCTTTACTTCAAGATAGCGGCCGTTGAAAACGAAGCGGATGCGATCCTTGAAGATGCGATCAACCCGGGCACCGTCGATATCCACCCCTTCGAGCACCGGTAGATCGTTGACGACCGCCAGACGCTCCTGGGCGACGGGTTTGTAGTGGATTTCACTGACCCGCAATTCCGGAGGAACGGCTTTCTCAGCACCGGGCATGGCCCAGCCCGGCGTGCGCGAGGCGACGGCCACCGGGATCGAGGTGGCGCGGACGGGACTTTTGGACGAAACTGAGGCGACGGCCGGTCTCGCCGGTTTTGTCCTGGGCACGGCTGCGGCGGCAGGAATCTTCGAAGGGGAGATTTCCGCTGAAGAAACCGTCTCCTTTGGCGACGCGACGGCAGGGACTTTGGTCGTCGTCACGACTTTCGCAACCAGCTTCTTGGGCCGACTTGGGGCCGACGGCTCTACCACGGCAGGCTTTGAGGCCTCGGCGACCGGTACGGAAACCTCCTCGGGCAGAGTCACCGGTTCCGATACAGCGACGTTCGCGGAAAGCGGAACGACGGGCCCTTCGACCGTTTTCACCGCAACGATGGGGGTGAAAAAGCTGGGCAAAGGGACTTCTGATCCGGGGGACGCCGAAAGCGACTTTTGCCCTTGCGCGACGATGCGTTGCTCCGTCGACGGGGGTTGCCGCAGCAGCCAGGCCCCCAAACCGCCCCCGACAAGCAAAAGAGCGATCAGGGTGAGCAACAACGGTGCACGGGAGCGGTTGGTCACGTCCGCCCGAGAAATTCCTTCAAAAACCTCCCGTGACAGAGGAGTCTGTCCAATCGGCGGTTGCTGCCGTTCGTTTTCGAGTTTTTTCAACGCCTTCAGAATCGAACTCATCGCTTCTATCCCTGATCAAAATTTCCTGAAAAGCCACCGTAAAACGTCGCCTTACCCTATCTCCAGAAACGCAACCGCCGCCACCAACACCGCCCCGGCTCGCTTAGTTCACGGATGGCGAGCGCCGCCATCTTCGCCGTGATCACCCGCTCTTCCCGGGCATAACCCAAGAGCAGTGCCCGACCGCAGGCCAGGTTGATCAATCGCGGCAATCCGCCGGAATAGCGATGGATTTTTCTGAGGGCGGCAGGGGTGAAAATCTCTTCGTCACCACCGGCGACGCGCAGGCGATGGCGCACATATTCGCAAGTATCCTTCAAATCCATGGTGCCGAGGTGATAGCGCACGCTGATGCGCTGATTGAGCTGGCGCATGTTCCGCCGTTTGAGCAGCGCGCCGAGTTCAGGCTGACCAACGAGAACGATCTGGATCAGCTTGTCGGTCTGGGTTTCAAGATTGGAAAGAAGGCGAATTTGTTCCAGTACCGCCGGGTCAAGATGCTGGGCCTCGTCGATGACCAGCACCACCGTGCGCCCTTCCCGACGCTGGCGCAGCAGAAATTCGTTGAGCAGATGGAGCAGATCGCCGGCTTCGGCGACCGGCCCTTCGATGGCGAATTCCCGCTGAATCGCCCGCAGCAGATCGAGAGCACTGACGCTGGGATTGAAGATGAAAGCCAGACGGTAGCGGTCGTTGTCCAGATCTTCGAGGAGCGCCCGCAGCACCGTGGTCTTGCCGGTGCCGACCTCGCCGGTGATGGCGATAAAACCGCAGCCGTCCTCAATGCCGTAGAGCAGGTGGGCAAGAACTTCCCGATGATTCCGGCTCAGATAGACGAAGCGGGGATTCGGCGTAAGGGTGAAGGGTTTTTCCTGAAAGCCGTAAAAATCCAGATACATGAATCGGTACGCAGCTCCGGGACCGGGGTGAACGTGGCCTGCCCGTGAACTCTCCCACAGGAGAGGCGCTTTTTCAAGATCAAACTCGTTACGGAAGTATGGGGAAACTCTGGCGGCAGCGCCATTTTTTGCTAGGATTATAAGGCCGTCGTCCAGCTGTCCCAGGAGGATTCATGCACACATGGAAACGTTTCACCCAGGAACCACGTATCGCCTATTTTTCCATGGAAATCGGCCTCTCCGCCGAAATCCCGACCTATAGCGGCGGCCTCGGCGTGCTCGCCGGCGACACCATCAAGAGTGCCGCCGATCTGAAGCTGCCGCTGGTAGCGGTAACCCTGGTCAGCCGCCACGGCTATTTCCGCCAGAGCCTCGACGAATCCGGCCGTCAGCATGAGTCTCCGGTGATCTGGGATCCCGGCGCGGTCATGGAACTTTTGCCGGCGAAGACCCTGGTGACCATCGAAGACCGCGACGTCAAGGTGCAGGCCTGGCTCTATCGGGTCAAAAGCCCCACCGGCGGCGTCGTTCCGGTACTTTTTCTCGATACCGACATCCCCGGCAACGTCGAATCCGACCGCCACATCACCGACGATCTCTACGGCGGCGACCTCACCTATCGGCTCAAGCAGGAAATCGTCCTCGGCATCGGCGGCGCCCGCATCCTCGACGCCCTTGGCTTCTCCATCAAGAAGTATCACATGAACGAGGGGCACGCCGCCTTCCTGACCCTGGAACTGCTCGACCGCTCCCGTCATCCCCTGGAAAGCACCTGGGACGAGCGTGCCGCCTGGGACACCCATCGGGTCATCGAACAGTGCGTCTTCACCACCCACACCCCGGTCGCGGCCGGACATGACCGTTTTCCCTACGATCTGGCAAGGCGGGTGCTGGGGGAACCGGTGCCGATGGGGCTACTGAAAGAGTTGGCCGGGGCGGACGAGCTCAACATGACCATGCTCGCCCTCAACCTGAGCAGCTACGTCAACGGTGTGGCGAAAAAACACGGCCAGATTTCGCAGAATCTCTTTCCCGGCTTCGAGATTCACGCCATCACCAATGGCATTCACGCCTTCACCTGGGCTTCCCCCTTTTTCGTCAATCTGTTCAACAAATATATTCCGAGTTGGGCGCACGAACCGGAACTGCTGGTGCGGGTCGACAATATTCCCGACGAGGAGATCTGGGACGCCCATTGCGGCGCCAAGGCCTTTCTTTTTCAGTACATCGAGGAAACGACCGGCCGCCGCCTCGATCCCGAGTTGCTGACTATCGGCTTCGCCCGCCGCTCGGCCACCTACAAACGGGGGGATATGATCTTCACCGATCTGGAGCGACTGGTGCGCATCGCCGGCGGCAAGCTCCAACTGGTTTTCGGCGGAAAGGCCCATCCCCAGGACGAGCCGGGCAAACGCATGATCGAGCACATTATCCAAGACGGCGAACAGTTGCGCGGCAAGATCGAGGTCGTCTATCTGCCCAATTACAATATGGAGGTCGCCTCCCAGCTTATCCCCGGGGTCGATCTCTGGCTCAACACCCCAATCCGCCCCCTCGAAGCCTCGGGGACCAGCGGCATGAAAGCGGCACTCAACGGCGTCCCCAATTTCAGCGTTCTCGACGGCTGGTGGATCGAAGGGCACATCGAGGGGGTCACCGGCTGGTCCATCGGCCCGGCCGCCACGGAAACTTCGGTCACGGAAAACCACGGAGCCGAGGATGTGGCAGATCTCTACACCAAGCTGGAAAAGGTCATCCTCCCCCTCTATTATGAAAATCGTCCGGGCTGGATCCGGGTCATGAAAAACGCCATCGGCAAGAATGCTTATTACTTCAACACCCATGTCATGATGCGCCGCTACGTGACCGAGGCCTACATTCGCTGAAACCTATGAACCCTTCCGATCCCAACCATAACGCCACCACGCCGGTCGACTGGAACACCCGTTGGCGAGAGAAAAACGGCGAGACATCCACGCCCGATCCCTGGCTGGTCAGGATTCTCCCTCTGCTTCCGGTTGGTGAGGCGCTGGATGTTGCCTGCGGCCGGGGGCGCAACAGCCTTTATTTGGCCGAGCGGGGGTACCGAGTGACCGCCGTCGATCATTCCAGAGAAGGACTCCTCCAATTACGCGCCGCTGCCAAAGAACGGGGCCTGGCGATCACGACCCAGCGCCTCGATCTGGAAGCGGCCCCCGACCTGCCCCATGCGACCTTTGATCTGGTCATCGACTTTTTCTATCTGCATCGTCCCCTCTTCGCAGCGCTGATGGCGTGTCTGCGCCCCGGCGGGACGCTGGTGGTGCGCACCTTCAGTTCTGCCGGAAACTTTCCCGGCCAACCCCGCCACCCCGAGTTCGTCCTCGCGCCGGGGGAACTGCCAACCATTTTCCAGGGCTGGGACATCCTGCTGCACGAGGAAGGGCTGGAACCGTCGAGCAAAGGGGGGAGCCTCGCCGGAATTGTCGCCCGGCACCCGTGAAATCATCGGGAACAAAAAAGCCCGCGTCGGCGTTCGGCGCGGGCTTGAGTGTTTTGGTGATGGAGAAAGTCTACCAGGTGCGAAAAGGTCCGGTGTCGATGTGGACAAATTCGGAACCGGGATAGAAACCGACGCCCCCCTGCTTCATCGCCAGGGCGACCTTGCGCACATCGCGCAGATCCCGTCCGGGGATGCGGAAATCGATGGCCTGCCCCTTGGTATGCAGACTCTTCTTGGCCACCCCCTTCGACTTCTTACGCAACTGGGCGTTGCTCTGCTGGGAACGGTAGCCGGAGATGATATGCAGCGGTTCCCGGACCTGGAGACGATTCTGCACGGAAAAGAGCATGTCCAAGAGCTCGACGTCGATCTTGCGGATCTCATCGGTGCGGTGGTCGCGCAGAATACGATTGATCTGCCGCAGATGTTCGGGAACGTAGCGACCGTTCGACCAATAAACCACGCGCTTGAGTTGTTCGCCGGTGTGGGTGTTGTAAAAGGAAAGGGAACGTTCGGGCAGGGATTTTTGGGCCAATCGGGCCAGGGCCTCGGTGGGTAGCGCCGCGCCGGCCAGGAGGATCAAACCAGATTTTAACAAAGTGCGGCGCGAAATACTGTTGTTTGGAGACCCAGGCAACAGGACATCGGACATCGGCAAAATATCTCTCTTTTCGGTAGTTTTTGGAGCATGCCTCCAGTCGAGACTGAGCAGTTATAACAAAGCCCGGACACCCCTGGCAACCCCAAAAACGACCCGAAAATGTGGTAACGCCGTAACTTACCGAGATTATTGTCTGACGGAAGGAAGAAAAAAAGCAGGATTAAAAAACGGCGGGGGAAGGAATTCTTCCCCCGCAGCGGGAACATGCTTCTATTAACCGGGAGCGTTCACATCTCCATAACCGCCGGATGCTCGACTGGAACCCGACGATCTTCTCCCTGATAGTCGAGGGTCTGACGAGAACCGCGTAGGGGATCCCGATCGATCCGCACCCAGCCACTGGAACGGCGAAACCCCTGGATTTTACGTTGAGCCAGCAGGGTTTCAAACGCCCAGCGTTTAACCATGTCATAGCGACCATCGTGATAGACGACCCGGATCATCATGGCGTGACCTCCCGAAATTTTCTTAATTTTATAGCACAAATCCGCAACCCGGAAAGCCTTTTTAATGCATCGAGCGATTTTTTTGATAAAGGCTAAAGCTGACTGCTTTCGACAATTATGATTGCATGCCTCCCGTCATTTCGAAAGAGGACGGCGTTTTCCTTCTTCCCCTCACCTTCTTCCCCTCACCTTCTTCCCCTCACCTTCTTCCCCTCACCTTCTTCCCCTCACCTTCTTCCCCTCACCTTCTTCCCCTCACCTTCTGATCCCGGCACTCCTTATGCAAAAAGGACAGTTCGCGGGCACCCTGCCCACCCATTCCCAACTTGGAGGAGCCTGTTAATGAATCTTGCCCTGATCGCCGACGAGCACCCCCAGCTCCGCCATAACTTATCAGAAATATTGAAAAACCAGGGATTTGACGACATCCTCGAAAGCGAAGACGGTCCCCGGGCGGTCGACCTCGCCTTGGTGCGGAAGCCGCAACTGATCATCCTCGATGCTGCGCTACCTGCCTGGGATGGCATCACTGTCGCTGAAAAAATAAGCAAACGGCATCCGATTCCCATCATTCTTCTGGCGGAAGCGCACACCCCGATCGATTTCGATCGTACCCGGGCGGCGGGGGTTTTGGATCTGGTGCTTAAACCTTTTTCGGCGGCCCAGATGATTGCCGGCATCAGGCTGACCTTGCAGCATTTTGAGGAGATCGCCGGACTACGGAAGGAAGTGGCGCGGCTCACGGAAAGTCTCGAGGCGCGCAAGCTGATCGAACGAGCCAAAGGTCTGCTGATCCGGCAGGGGATGTCCGAACCCGAAGCTTACCGGCGCATGCAAAAACTATCCATGGATAAGCGTAAAACCCTGCGGGAAGTCGCCGAAGCCATTCTGCTGATGGAAGACTGAGCGGCGATGCTCTCCGCTTCCTTCAATCTCTGCAACCTGCCCCCCTGGGCCATCGCCTCGCGCCATTTCAATCACCATCCGCAACGGCTGGAGATTCAGGGGGTGCGGCAAGCCAACCGCCGGCTCTTCGAACATCTGGACGGACTCGACGATGCCGCTGAGCGCGGCGTCTATTTCCACGACTACATGGATGTGACCTTCCAGCTCCATCAGTGGGCCGGAGAGACCACGGCTTCGGCGCGCAAAAGCCTGAAGAACAGTTATCTGCGTTTTCTGCGCGGCTGGATGTTCGACGCCAACTCCCGGGAAGGCGCGGTCTTCAAGGGCTGGGTGGAAAGCCGTTTCGGCCTGCCGCCGACCTTTCATCGCGAGACGATTAGGGATATCCACGGCGAGGCCTACTTCCGTTATCTGGTCGACCGCATGCAGGGCTCGGCTCGCACCAGCGCTATCAACAGCCAACTCGATGTTCTCTTCGAATTCGTCCAGTATGAGCTGGCCCGGTGTCACCCGGAACGGACCCACTTCACCCTCTATCGCGGCATCAACGATTTGGACGAACACCTGATCCTCAAAGAACTCGGCCGACACTGCTATCTGCTGCGGCTCAACAACCTCAACTCCTTCACCGACGACTTCGAACGGGCCTGGGAATTCGGCAACAAGGTTCTGCGCGCCGAAGTGCCACTGGTGAAGATCGCCTTTCTCGGAAATCTGCTGCCGACCTCACTGTTGCATGGCGAAGGGGAACTGCTGGTTATCGGCGGCGAGTATGAAGTCCAGGTTTTAACCGGCGGCTGAAAGCAAAAATGACTATCTCGGCATGGCGTGAAGAGGTTTGTGAGCGGGCCAAGGGGGCCTTTCTTGGCCTGGCCGTCGGTGATGCCCTGGGCGCAACCACCGAGTTCATGACCCCGAGGGAAATCCAGGCCCAATACGGCGTCCATCGCAAGATCCGCGGCGGCGGCTGGCTCGGACTGAAGCCGGGGCAGGTGACCGACGACACGGAAATGTCCCTATGTATCGCTCGCGCTCTTATCACCGCGAAGGGTTGGGATCTCACCGGCATCGCCGATAACTTCGTCGCCTGGATGAAGGGCAAACCGATCGATATCGGTTCCACCTGTCGCAAGGGTATCCGCAACTACCTGCTCAACGGCGTCCTCGAAACTCCCTGCAACGAATGGGACGCCGGCAACGGCGCGGTTATGCGCATGGCGCCGGTCGCCCTGTTCACCCTGGGAGACGACCAGCTGCTGCGGCGCTGTGCCCTTGAACAGGCCCGCCTCACCCATCATCATCCCCTTTCCGACAGCGCCTGCCTCTGTATTGGGCAGATGTTACATCGAGCGTTGTTCGGCGCCGACACCGTGGCGCTGCATGAAATCACCCGTGAATTGATCCGGAATCACCCCAATTTCCGCTTTAACCGTTATAACGGCCAGGCTTCGGGGTACGTGGTCGACACCCTGCGCACCGTCTTCCACCACTTTTTCACCACCTCTACCTTCGAAGAATGTCTGATCGCCGTGGTCAATCAAGGCGGCGACGCCGACACCACCGGCGCCATCGCCGGCATGCTCGCCGGCGCCCATTACGGTCGGCAATCGATTCCTGAAAGCTGGGTTCGCAAGCTTGATGGAGCGATACGGCGGGAAGTTGAAACGGCCGCTGAAACCTTGATCGAACTATCCCCCTGGTGGTGTTCAGCGAAGACGGATTGATCGGTGCACAGGCTCCTTCAGAAAACTCTGCACGGGGACCGGGCAGGCGGTGTTCAATTAATAGGCAAATCGTCTTCCAAAAAAATGATTAAAAAAACATAAAAATCTTCAAGTTGCTGTATTTTATCGATAAAACAAATTGGCACGGTCTCTGCTTTAGAGTTGATCAAAGGGCACAACGCAGTGCTCAAGTCACACAGGCAAAGGCGCCCGGGGGATTTTTCTTCTGGGCGTTTTTTCATCAAAGGGATTTTTTGCGTGGCCATGGCGGCCGCGCCCGGGCGATGACGCCCCATCCGGACGGTCCGGATGGGGCGTTTTACGTCAAAAGGACTTGCGGGGCATTGGACGGAGTTCCTTGGCAAACGACCACCGGTGGTCGATCCGAAGGCGCCGACAGGCTGATCGCAACCATTCAATCCGCGAACGAAAGGAATCAACCCATGGCAGAGAAAAAACTTCGGCAGATCGCGATTTACGGCAAAGGCGGCATCGGCAAATCGACCACCACCCAGAACACCGTGGCCGGTCTCGCCTCCCTCGGCAAGAAAGTGCTGATCATCGGCTGCGACCCCAAGGCCGACTCGACTCGCCTGATCCTCCATGCCAAGGCCCAGGCCACGGTCATGGACAAGGTTCGCGAGCTCGGCACCGTTGAAGACCTGGAATTGGAAGATGTCATGAAGCGTGGTTACGGCGACATCATGTGCGTCGAGTCGGGCGGCCCCGAGCCAGGAGTCGGCTGCGCCGGGCGTGGGGTCATCACCGCCATCAACTTTCTCGAAGAAGAAGGCGCCTACACCCCCGACCTCGATTACGTCTTCTACGACGTCCTCGGCGACGTCGTGTGCGGCGGCTTCGCCATGCCGATCCGCGAAAACAAAGCCCAGGAAATCTACATCGTCGTCTCCGGCGAAATGATGGCCATGTACGCCGCCAACAACATCTGCAAAGGGATCGTCAAGTACGCCGCCTCCGGCAGCGTCCGCCTGGCCGGGTTAATCTGCAACAGCCGCAACACCGACCGCGAGGCCGATCTCATCGAAGCCCTGGCCCGAAAACTCGGCACCCAGATGATCCACTTCGTCCCTCGCGACAATCAGGTGCAGCGCGCCGAGCTACGGCGCATGACGGTCATCGAGTACTCCCCGGAACACAAACAGGCCGAGGAATACCGGCAACTGGCCCAGAAAATCGCCGATAACAAGATGTTCGTCGTCCCCACGCCGCTGGAGATGGAGGAACTCGAAGAGCTACTCATGGAGTTCGGCATCATGGAAGCCGAGGACGAAACCGTCGTCGGCCTGGCGGAAAATGCGTAGGGACGACGCATGAGTCGCCTTGGGCAAGGCATGCCTTGCCCCTACGGGAATCACGGAACAATGACCGATATAGGAGCTTATATGTACCAAGGTGACGATAAGCACGAAAGAAAGCCCGTCCCGGGCGTGACCACGGAAAGAACCGAGAAGCTCATCGCGGAAACCCTCGCCGAGATGCCGGAGAAGGCCCAGAAAAAACGGGCACCCCACCTTGGTGCCAACGACCCGACGGCGAGTTGCTGCGCGGTCAAGTCGAACCGCAAGGTCGTACCCGGCGTCATGAGCCAGCGCGGCTGCGCCTACGCCGGCGCCAAGGGGGTGGTCTGGGGGCCGATCCGCGACATGATTCATGTTTCTCACGGTCCTATCGGCTGCGGCGTCTACAGCTGGGGGACGCGGCGCAACCTGATGCAAGGGATTCCCGGCGTAACTTCTTTTCCCATGGACTTTACCTCCGACTTCCAGGAGAAGGACATTGTCTACGGTGGCGACAAGAAACTGGAAGTGCTCCTGCGCGAGGCCGACGAACTCTTTCCCCTCAACAAAGGGCTGTCGATCCTCTCCGAGTGTCCCGTCGGACTGATCGGCGACGATATCAACGCCGTCGCCAAGAAGATGGAGGCCGAACTCGGCAAGTTGGTCGTTCCCTGTAACTGCGAGGGTTTCCGGGGCGTCAGTCAGTCTCTGGGACATCACATCTCCAACGATTCGATCCGTGACCACATCATCGGCAAGTTCGAGTTCAAAGAGCCGGTCGGGCCTTATGACGTGGCGCTGATCGGCGACTACAACATCGGCGGCGACGTCTGGGCGGCCAAACCGATCCTCGAAGAGATCGGCCTCAACGTCAAGAGCGTCTGGACCGGCGACGGCGAGGTGGAGAAGATCGGTGCCACCCATCAGGTCAAGCTCAACCTGATCCACTGTTACCGCTCGATGAACTACATGTGCAAAGTGATGGAAGAAAAGTGGGGAATCCCCTGGCTGGAGTACAACTTCTTCGGCCCGACCAAGATCGCCGAAAGCCTGCGCGCCATCGCCGCCCGCTTCGACGAAACCATCCAGGAGAAGGCGGAAGCGGTCATCGCCAAATACCAGCCGGCCATGCAGGCAGTGCTCGATGAATACCGGCCACGCCTGGAAGGCAAAACCGCCATGCTTTTCGTCGGCGGCCTGCGCCCCCGGCACACCATCGGCGCTTACGAGGACCTCGGCATCCAGATCACCGGCGCCGGCTACGAGTTCGCCCATCAGGACGACTACGATCGCACCTCGCCGGAGATGGCAAAGGGCACCTTGATTTACGACGACGTCTCCGAGTTCGAACTGGAAAAATTCGTCGAGGAACTCAAGCCCGACCTGGTCGGCAGCGGCATCAAGGAGAAGTACGTCTTCCAGAAGGCCGGCATCCCCTTCCGCCAGATGCACAGCTGGGACTATTCGGGGCCCTATCACGGCTACGAAGGCTTCAAGATCTTCGCCCGCGATATCGACATGGCGATCAACTCGCCGACCTGGAAGCTGGTGAAGAGTCCGTTTTAAGTGGATGTAACGGTAGAGGTGCACCGATATGCGCCCTGGGCGGATGCAATCCGCCCCTACGTAGGGGCGACCCGCCGGGTCGCCCTGGGCTAGGCATCGCCTCGCCCTTAAAGTAAAACGCCCAAAGGGAGATTCTATATGAGCGCTGAAGCCGCCGTGAAATTAGTGACCGAAACTCCACCCGAAGAGATCGCGCGGGTCGAGAAATGGATCGACACCGAGGAGTACAAAGAAAAGAACTTTGCCCGCGAGGCCCTGGTGGTCAATCCGGCCCACGCCTGCCAGCCGCTGGGAGCACAGATGGTCGCCACCGCTTTCGAAGGGACACTCCCTTTCGTGCATGGCTCCCAGGGCTGTGCCTCTTACTTCCGCAGCACCTTCAGCCGCCACTTCCGCGAGCCGGCCGCCGCGACCTGCGACGCCATGACCGAGGACGGCGCCGTCTTCGGCGGCCAGAACAACCTCTTCGAGGGGTTGGAGAACGCCTACGCCCTGTACAAGCCGAAGATGCTGGCGGTCTACACCACCTGCATGCCCGAGGTCATCGGCGACGACCTTACCGCATTCATCAAAAATGCCCGGCTGCAAGGGCATGTGCCCGAGGATCTGCCGATCCCTTACGCCAACACCCCGAGCTTCAACGGCACCCACATCCACGGCTACGACTCCATGCTCAAGAGCATCCTCGAAACCCTGACTGCGGGACAAAAGATCGAAGGCAAGTGTACCGGCAAGCTCAACCTGATCCCCGGCTTTGACGGAAATACCGCCAACATCCGCGAGTACAAGCGCATCCTCGAACTTTTCGGTATCCCCTACACGGTGCTGGCCGACATCTCCGAGGTCTTCGATTCCCCCTGCGACGGCCACTACCGCCTCTATCCCGGGGGAACCAAACTCGAAGATGCGGCCGAGTCGATCAACGGCAAGGTGACGCTGGCCCTGCAGAAATATTCCACGACCAACACCATGAAGTGGATCGAGGAAGAGTACAGCGGCGAAAAGGTGGCCATGCCCATGCCTTTCGGCATCAAGAAGACCGACGAATTCCTGATGAAGCTCGCCGAACTCTTCGGCAAGCCGGTTCCGGAAGAACTTAAAGCCGAACGCGGCCGCGCCGTCGACGCCATGACCGACGCCCACCAGTACCTGCACGGCAAAAAGTTCGCCGTCGCCGGGGACCCCGACTACCTGCTCGGCATCGTCAGTTTCCTGCTGGAAATGGGCGCGATCCCCTACCACGTGCTCTGCTCGCGCACCACCAAGAAGTTCGAAAAGGAGATGAAGGCGCTCTTGGCGACCTCCCCCTTCGGCGCGACGGGCAAGGTTTACATCAACAAGGATCTCTGGCACCTGCGCTCCCTGCTGATGACCGACCCCGTCGACGGCATTATCGGCGACACCCATGCCAAATGGGCGGCCCGCGATGCGAAGATCCCCCTCTTCCGCATCGGTTTCCCGATCATCGACCGGGTCAACCTGCATCGCAGCCCGGTGATCGGCTATCAGGGAGCGGTGAACATGCTGACCATGATCGCCAACAAGTTCCTCGATATGAAGGATGAAACCTGTGAAAACCAGTGGTTCGAGATGATGAGGTAAAAAAGGCAAAAGGATAAAGGTCAAAGGAAAAAGGATTTGGCATTACCTTTCTCCTTTAGCCTTTATCCTCGAACCTTCTCCCCGAAAGGGTGTCACATGATCCGCACCCGACGTTTCGACATCATCGACAGCAGCAGAAAGCGAGGTCTGTGCATGAAAGTGGCATTCGCCAGCAACGACAAGATTCATGTGAATGAGCATTTCGGCCGTGCCGAGCAGTTCATGATCTGGGAAGTCGGTCCGGAAGAGGCCGGATTTACCGGCGTCGTGCAGGTCAAAACCGAGGGGGACGACGAAGCCGACCGCATCGAATCCCGCTGTTCCGGATTGGCCGACTGCGCCCTGGTCTATGTGGCGGAAATCGGCGGGCCGGCCGCCGCCCGCCTGGTGGCGAAAAAGATTCATCCGATCAAGAGCAAGGAGCGGGAGCCGATCACCACCGTCGTCGCGAAACTTCAGGAAGTGTTGCGCGACAGCCCGCCCCCCTGGCTGCGCAAGGCGCTGCTGAAAGGGGAACGGCCGGGATTGGAAGCGTAGGGAAGAGGAAAGCGTTTCCCGGAAACAGGCCGGTAGACAACGAAGTAAGGGCGCAGCATGCTGCGCCCCTCCATCCAGAAAAACACAAATCGAACACATAACAAGGAGAAATCCCCATGCCCCTTTTAACCGGACTCACCCGCGGCGGCAAGAGCTGGACCCCGACCTTCGCCGACGCCATCGACCCCGAAAAATGCATCGGTTGCGGCCGCTGTTTCAAAGCCTGCTCCCGTAAGGTTCTCGGCCCCGGCGATATCTACGATGAAGAAACGGATACCGAACGCATGGTCATGACCATCGTCAACTCCGACAACTGCATCGGCTGCGCCGGCTGCGGCGTGACCTGCCCAAAGAAGTGTTTCACTTTCACGACCCTTGAAATGTAGCGACTCCGGCTTACCCGGCGGAAAGGAGAATCCCATGGCCAACGGCTGCCCGATGATGCGAATGAAAGCCCAGACCGACCACCCCTGCTTCGGCGGCGACCATCATAAAGCCGGTCGTCTGCATCTCCCCGTCGCGCCGGGATGCAACATCAAGTGCGGCTTCTGTGAGCGCAAGTTCGACTGCGCCAACGAAAGCCGCCCCGGCGTCACCAGCCGGGTGCTGTTGCCGGACGAGGCCCTGGAACGGGTACGCCTGGTGCGGCGACACATGGAAAAACAAGGGGAAGCGCGCCTGAAGGTGGTCGGCATTGCCGGCCCCGGCGATCCTCTGGCCAACGAAAAGACCTTCGCCACCTTCCAACTGGTGAAACAGGCCTTTCCCGAGCTGATGCTGTGTCTTTCCACCAACGGCCTGCTGCTGGAGGAACGGCTCGATGAAATCGTCGACCTTGGCGTCCATAGCCTGACCGTCACCATCAACGCCCTGACGGCGGAGACGGGGGGCAAGGTTTACGAATGGATCCGTCTCGACGGCCGCCGTTTGAGTGGGGCGGAAGGCGCGGCGGTGCTGCTCGAACGGCAACTGGCCGGGGTCGCGGCGGCCGCCCAAGCCGGGCTGATGGTCAAGATCAACCACGTCTACATCCCCGGCGTCAACGACCACGAAACCCTCGATCTGGCGGTCAGGGTCCGCGAACTCGGCGCGACGATGATGAACATCATCCCGGTTATCCCCCTGGGCCTGTTCAAGGAGATCGAACCCCCGTCGGAGGCAGTGATGGAGATGGTGCGAAACCAGGCCGAACTGATTCTCTCCCAGGCCCGCCACTGCAAACAGTGCCGCGCCGACGCAGCCGGGGTGGTGGGACGGGACATCGATCTGGAAGCCTTGCACGCCCAAGCCATTTGAAGGAGGGTCCCATGAAAGCGATCATCCCGGTCGGGTTGTTGGGACTGCTCCTGTTTGTCTCGCCGGCCATGGCCGACGAGGTGCGGCTGTCGGTGGCGACGAGCCTGCGCGAAGTCATGGGGGCATTGACCGAAGAGTACGCCGCCGAAACCGACAGAGTTCGCTTTTCGAGCAATTTCGGCGCTTCCGGCACCCTGGCCAGGCAGATCGAGCAGGGCGCCCCGGTCGATCTCTTCGTTTCGGCCAACGGCAAATGGCTCGATTATCTGGCGAGGAAGGGGCTGCTCAATGATACGCCCGCCGTCCTCGCCGGCAATCAGCTGGTAGTCATCGGCCGCGCTCCGGCCACCTTGACCGGACTGGACGATCTGCTGAAGTTGGAGCGCATCACCCTGGTCAATCCGAAAAGCGGGCCGGCCGGCGAGTACGCCGAGCAGGCGCTCACGGCCGCCGAACTCCATGAGCCCCTGCGCAAGCGCCTGGTGCCGGTTCAGGATGTCGGTCAGGCGGTGGTCCTCGCCGAGCGCGGCGAGGTGGACGCGGCCCTGGTCTATCGCACCGACGCCCGCCTCGCCCGGCAGGCACGAATACTCTACGAAATCCCCGGGGATTTGCATGATCCGGTGAGCTACCCCATGGCGCTGACCCTGTCCGGGCAGGAGAATCCGGCCGCAGTGTCATTCTTCGCGTTCCTCCAGAGTGACGCGGCACGGCGAATTCTGGCGCGGCACGGTTTCCTGACGAGTTCGACAGGCCCCTGACCGGGGAGGCTCCGATGTTTGAACTATCCGCCAACGATTATCAGGCCATCTGGCTCTCGGCCCAGGTGGCGACCCTGGCGACCCTGCTCGCCCTGCCGGCGGGCTTCGCCATCGCCGCCCTGCTGGTCTTCGTCCGCCTGCCGGGCAAGGCGCTGCTGGAAGGACTGGTCAATCTGCCGCTGGTGCTGCCGCCGGTAGTGGTCGGCTATCTGCTGCTGTTGCTGGTGGGACAAGACAGTTGGTTCGGCGGCCTGCTCAATACCCTCGGCATTCGCGTCATTTTCACCTGGAAAGCGGCGGTGCTGGCAGCCCTGGTCGTCGGGTTTCCTCTGCTGGTACGGTCGCTGCGCATCGGCATGGAGAGCATCGACAAAGACCTGCTCGCGGCGGCGCGGACCCTGGGCGCCCCCTGGCACGACCAGCTTTTCACCATGATCCTCCCCCTCTCCTGGCGGTCGCTGCTGGCCGGCGCGACGCTGATGTTCGCCCGCGGGCTCGGCGAGTTCGGCGCCACCATCATGATTGCCGGCAACATCGCCGGCTCGACCCGCACCATCCCGCTGGCGATCTACGACTATGCCGCCGTGCCTGGGGGAGACAGTCAGGCCCTGACCCTCTGCCTGGTCGCCATCGGCCTCTCCCTGTGCGTTCTGCTGGGGAGCGAACGCTTAGTCGGCCGTCGGCGCGCCGGGACGGAGAAGTCCTCATGAAACTGGAAGTCGCGCTGGAAAAACGTCTGGGGGATTTCCGCTTTTCCGCCGTTTTCGCCGTGGCAGGCCGACGCATCGGGGTTTACGGCAAGTCGGGGAGCGGTAAATCGACCCTGATGGGGATGCTGGCGGGACTGGTCCGCCCCGATTCCGGTCTCATCCGCCTCGACGGGGAAACCCTCTACGACGGGGGGCGCAACGTCTTGATCCCGCCAGAGCGGCGGCGCATCGCCGTGGTTTTCCAGCACGCCCATCTCTTCCCCCATTTGAACGTGCGCTGCAATCTGCTCTACGGCTACAAGCGCCTTCCTCGCCGCGACCGCCGCATCGCCCCCGAAGCCCTCGGCGAGGTGCTGGGCCTCGGCCCCCTGCTGGAGCGTGATGTCGCCACCCTTTCCGGCGGGGAACGGCGGCGGGTTGCCCTGGGCCGCGCGGTGCTGGCCTGTCCGCGCCTGATCCTCATGGACGAACCCCTCACCGGGCTCGACGACGGGAGCAAGTACCGAATCATCCCCGATCTCAAGGCGGTCTTCGCCGAGTTCGGCATCCCCCTGATCTTCATCAGCCATTCCCTCAACGAAATGCGCCTGATGACCGATGACGTTCTGCTCTTCGACGAAGGTCGGCTGATCTCCCAGTCCCCGGCGGAAGAACTAGCGCGAAGCCTGATGGGGAGTCGGCAGGCGGGCTACATCAACCTGCTGAGCCTGGAACGTCCCCGTCCGGCGGATGATCTTTGGGCTTACGACTGGGGTGGGCAACAGCTGATTCTTACCGAACGTGCCGCTCGGAAATCGGCCCTTTTCCAGCTTTCCTCCAAGGATGTCACCCTCTTCAAAGGCCGTCCCCAGGCGAGCAGTGCCCGCAATCTTCTGTCATGCCGAGTCGCGCAGATCTTCGAGAGCGGCAACCGCATCGGCATTGAACTGGATTGCGGCGGTCAGCCCCTCGTTTCGCAACTGGTGCGCGAGGCGGCCAGGGAGTTGGACATTCGGGAGGGAGCGGAGATTTACGCGATTATAAAGGCGTCGGCCTTTCGGCCCTTGTAGTTACTTGGAAAAGATTTTTAACCACTGAGCCACTGAGAACACTTAGAAAAAACAGTCAGTTAAAAGCTAATGCTTAGCAAAAGAGTTTAACTCGATGTTTTTGCTTGCTCCGCGATCTCTGTGCCTCCGTAGTGGGCGTTGTCTTGATTTTCAGATGAACAACGAAGACCAGGAGGAACCATGATTCTCATCGTCGAAAACGACCCCCGCTGTCCGGCGGGGCTCTACGGCAAGCTCCTGCGGGACTGGCGGGTTTCCCACGGGGTGTGGCGTCCCTATGCCGGGGAAACCGCCCCGCCCCTGCGCCGGGCCGGCGGCGTCATCATCCTCGGCGGCACGTTGGGCGTTCATGATCAGGCGAGCCACCCCTTCCTGGCCCGGGTCAAGGCTTTCGTCCATGAGATCCTGGCGGAAAATCTGCCCTGCCTCGGCATCTGTCTCGGCGGCCAGCTGCTGGCCGAGGCTCTCGGCGCCGGGGTGCACTCCGGTCATTCCGGTGAACAGGGCTGCCATTCTTTGACCCTGAGCGCCGCTGGGCGCAAAGATCCGCTCTTCGCCGGGCTGCCCGACAGCTTTCCCGTCTTCCATTGGCACAACGACAGCTTCGAAGTCCCCGAAGGGGCCGAGCTTCTGGCCTCGACGGCCGATTGTCCGGCTCAGGCCATTCGTTACGGCAAGGCCTGGGGGGTGCAATTTCACCCGGAGATCGACGGGACAATCATGCGGGACTGGTGCGAAAAGGCCCTGGACAAAGGACCACTGATCACCGATTTCCAGCGGCGGCAGTTCAGCTTGCATCTGGTTGGGGAGCAACTGTTGCAAAATTTTCTCGGGGTGGTCGCTTCCTGCCAGTCTGCCCTCTCCTCACGCCCTAATCCAGCCGCAGATCGTTATTGCCATATCCGTTAAACCGCGTGCCCCCCCTCTTCCTTCCGTTTGAGGGGGATCACCCATGCCCCCTAAACTTCTCCGCCGCGTTGGCGCACTCGCATAAAAAGTAGGCCCCACCTTCATACAACACATCATGTTTTAACGGATTTCCCACCTCCTCCCAATTGGGAAAACCGCGCAGCACCAAGGGCTTGTGCAACCGGTGCGCCAGGGCCTCGCAGTGGCCGTTGCCGACGACCAGGTCGTAGTCGCCCCCCAGGTTCTCGGCATCTTCAAGATCGCCGACCAGTACACGCTCCGCCGGAATCTTTTCCAACGAGGACGAAGCCACCGTGCTGATGGCGACGGAGACCCTGGCTCCGGCCTCGTGCAGGGTGAGACAGAGACCGGCCAGCTGATCCGGTTCGCCGACGGCGAGAACCCGGGTCTGGCCCAGGGAGAAATGGCTGTCGAGCATGGCGTCCTGCAGGCGTTTGCGCCAGCGGACGACGGCCGGCGGCGGCAACTCGCGGCCGCTTTCGGCAAGCAGCCAGGACGCCAGGGCGTCGGTGCCGGAAAGTCCGCTCACCTGGGCGAAGTGCCGGTGGCGGATGAAGGGATTTTTCTTTTGCAAGGCTTCGGCGCAGCCGCGCATGGAATCGCCGACGCTCACCACCAGCCCGGCGTCGGCCAGGCGCCGGATCTCCCCGACCGCGATGCCGCCGCTGGAGAGAGCCGCCTGTTTCTCCCCGAGATGGCCGTCGAGGGCGGTCGACAGGTCGGGGAGCGCGAGCACGTCAAAGCCGAAGGCGGCGATGAACTCCTTGAGTTTCTCCACCTCGATGGAGGTGAGACCGACATGGGGGAGCAGCACCAGCTTGTCGTCGTTGATCTCTTCAGTCGGCGCGACCAGCTGCTCGATCATCGCCTGAGTCGCCAGCGCCCAACCGCTCTCCAGCCCCCCTTCGTAATCGGGGGTGTTGACATAGACCAGGGGAAAGTCGATTTTTGAAGCAACGCCGCGCAGATCGTCCCCCTTGGTTTCGGTCAGGCCGGTGCTGTGCAGACCGATCAGGCCTGGGCTGACCTTGGCGGTGATGTTCTTCACCGCTTCGACGATGCTGGTATCGCCGCCGTCGAGAATGGCGGTCACGTCGGTGACGGCGGTGGTCTGGATGGCGATCGGCTCGCAGAAATGGCGGGTATAATAGACCTTGGCGAAGCTGGTGCAGCCCATGGCGCCGTGCATCAGCGGCATGCAGCGGTCGACGCCGAGAAAGGCCAGGGTCGCCCCCATCGGCTGGGAGAGCTTGAAGGGGTTGACCTGCAACGGCTTGCGCGTTTTCATCATCACTTCTCCCATGGCGCCCTCCGTGCTACGTTGCGGAACACCGGATTCTCCAGGGCGTTCCTGAGATCTTCGGCCAGGTTGAGCAGTCCCGCGTAGCCGCCGTAGCTCTTCTTCTTTTCCTGATTGACGTCGGCGAAGGCGATCCCCTTCTTGATCGCCGTATAGAGGCTGCGTCCCCCCGCCAGCAATAGCTGGGCGCCGGTCTCGTCGATGATCCGCGCCTGCTCCTGCCCCGGCTTGGTCATCAACACCGCGTCCGGGCCGAGATATTCCCGAGCCTTCTCCCGATCCGCCTCCGTCGATTTGCCCACCGCCGTCGCCACCACCTCGATGCCAAGATCCTGCAAGGCCGCGGCGATGGACCAGGCCTTGTTGCCGCCGGTGTTGAGCACCGCTTTCTTGCCGCGAAACACTTCCCGGTAGGGGGCGAGCCGTTCCTCCAGCTTCGCCTCCTCGCGGACGATCAGCTTTTGGGTGCGTTCGATCAGGTCGGAGTCCCCCAGGGCCTCGGCGATGGCCAGCAGCCCCGCCGAGGTGTCGCGCTTGCCGTAGAAAGAGAGGGAGACGAAAGGGATGTCGTAGCGCTCCTGCATCTTGCGGGTCAGGGAGATCAAAGATTTGGCGCAGACCAGGACGTTCAGTCGGGCGCGGTGGGCGGTGCGGATGGCCGCGATGCGCCCATCACCGCTCAAAGTCGACAGAACGCGGATACCCAGCTCTTCCAGCAGATGGGAATATTGCCAGAGATCACCGGTGACGTTGTATTCGCCGATCAGGTTGATGTCGAAATCCGTCGTGAATTCGGGCTCGGCGGTGCCGATCAGGTGGCGCAGCACCGCCTCGCCGCCGAGGCGGCTGCCGAGATTCTTGCCGCCGACGAAGCCGGGGGCGTGCACCGGCACCACCGGCAGGCCGTACTGTTCCGCCGCCTCCTTGCAAATGGCGTCGATATCGTCGCCGATCAGGGCGGTAACACAGGTGGCATAGACAAAGATCGCCGACGGGGCGTAGTGCGTCAGGATATGGGCGATGGCATCGCGCAGCTTCCCCTCGCCGCCGAAAACCACGTCGTTGTTGGTGATGTCGGTGGTGAAACCCATCTGGGTGAAATCCCGCCCCGGATGGCTGGTTTTGGTGGCGCGGGTTTCCCAGGAGGCGCCGAGGCAGGTGATCGGGCCGTGCACCAGATGGGCGGCGTCGGCGTAAGGGAAGAGAGAAATCTGCGCCCCTTCGAAGGCGCAGCCGCCGGTGGTCGCCCCCGGCGTCGGGGCGTTGCAGGCGGCCTTTTTCGTCGGGCTGTGGGCGCAGGCGCTTTCGTTGAGCAGTTCCTTGATTTTCGGTTTACCGGCCATGGCGCGTCCCTTTCCAGAAAAATCGGGATTCAAGCCTGGTCACGGCGTTGGGACGAGGCGCTCGCTTTGTCCTACAGCAAAAGCCTTGCCAGGATAAAAAACATCGGAGAATGGGCCTTCGACATTGCTGGAACGGCTGATCACCGAATAAAAAGCAGGCAGATTGCCGCTTTTTTCGGCAGAATTGCGCGCCGAGAATCCCAAAAAACCCTGTATTTGCCCCCTTTCCACAACGGCACGGCCCTTGCTCTACCCTAAGCTGACCACGCCGGCACCGCCGCCGGCCGCACTCGGCGACGCCGCCCCGGACTCCCTATCGAGCCGGGGCTTTGCTTTTGGAGGTGGACCATGGAACAGCTGGATGGAACGCGCATCATCATTGACGACACCACCCTGCGCGACGGCGAACAAACCGCCGGGGTCGTCTTCAGCCGCGCGGAAAAAGTCGCCATTGCCCGCATGCTCGACGCAATCGGCGTCGGCGAACTGGAGTGCGGTATCCCCGCCATGGGCGCGGCCGAGAGGGCCGACGTCAAGGCTCTGGTCGATCTCGGCCTCAAGGCCCGGCTCATCACCTGGAACCGGGCGGTCGTCTCCGACATCCAGGCTTCCATCGACAGCGGCGTGAGTGCCGTCGACATTTCCCTCTCCGTCTCCGACATCCACATCGCTAAAAAACTACGCCAGTCCCGGGACTGGGTCCGAAAGCAGCTCAAGGTCGCCTGCGGTTTCGCCAAGCGTCACGGCCTGTATGTCTCCATCGGCGGCGAGGACGCCAGCCGGGCCGATCTCGACTTTCTCGTCGAGCTGATGACCATCGGCCGCGAGCTGGGCGCCGACCGTTTCCGCTTCTGTGACACCCTGGGCATTCTCGATCCCTTTTCCACCTACGAAAAAGTGAAATATCTGGCAGATCGGGTCGACCTCGACCTCGAAGTGCACACCCACAACGACCTGGGGATGGCCACCGCCAACGCCCTGGCCGGCATCCGCGCCGGAGCGCGCTTCGTCAACACCACGGTCAACGGCCTCGGCGAGCGGGCCGGGAACGCCGCCTTCGAAGAGGTGGTCATGGGATTGAAACACGCCTGCGGCGTCGATCTCGGCCTCGACACCCGGCGCTTCGTCGAGCTGTCACGACTGGTCGGTTGCGCCAGTTGTCGGCCGGTGCCGGACTGGAAGGCGGTGGTCGGCGAGAAGGTCTTTTCCCACGAGTCGGGTCTGCACGCCGACGGCGTGCTGAAAAACCCAGGCAACTACGAAGGCTTCGATCCGGCGGAAGTCGGCCTGGAGCGGCATCTGGTGGTCGGCAAGCATTCCGGGCGGCACGGCCTCGGTTACCGCCTGCGTCAGCTCGGTATCGACCTGGAGCGGAGCGAACTCGATGCCCTGCTGGAGCGAGTGCGGGGGATTTCCCAGCGCAACAAACGCCCCTTGAGCGACCCGGAACTGCGCCTGCTCTGCGGCACGTTGCGGAAGGTGGCCTGAGCCGTGACGGAGATTCGCACCGCGACGGCGGCGGACTGGGACATTTTCGCGCGCTTGGCCGCCGCCGAGAACTGGCGGATTTCACCGGCGGAGCGGCAACTCTTTCGCGGCCCCTGGGCGGGGCATGCCCTTGCCCTGGAAATCGATGGCCAATGGCGCGGTTTCGTCACCGCGGTCCCCCACCAACGCAGCGGCTGGATCGGCAACCTTATCGTGCCACCGGAATCTCGGGGCCGTGGGTACGGCCGACAGCTCTTTGCAGCGGCCGTGGCCCGGTTGGAAAGAAAAAGGCTGAACAATCTCTGGCTGACGGCCTCGGAGCAGGGACGACCGCTTTATAAACAATACGGCTTCGCGAAAATCGACGAAATCGAGCGGTGGGTGGGCGATGGCGTTGGCGGCGGGTGCGATGACGGCTTACGAAACAACGAAGGACTGTGGCTCGCCGACAGCCGCGCCTGGGGGGAAAGCCGCCGCGAACTGCTGATGGCGGTGGCCAACCACGGTCGCGCTTTTATCGCCGGGGATGTGGTGATCTTCTTACAGCAGGGCGGCGACATGAACATCCTCGGTCCCTGGTACAAGGACAAAGGGGAATCCGATCCCTGTGCTAACCGCGACCTGCTGCGACAGGCCCTCACCGCCGCCGATCCCGGCCGTGAACTGGTGATCGACACTCTCCTCTCCTCCCCCGTGCATCCTCTTTTAGCCGAAGTCGGCTTCATCCCCAGCCGCCGCGCGGCACTGATGGTCCGGGGCGGCCCCGGCGCAGCGCGCCTGGACCGGATGTTGGCGTTGGCGAGCCTGGGGAGTGTGGGCTAGGTCCGGTGAAAGTGCGGGGAGGAAAACGCGCGGAGCATCGCCGCGCCGACCGAAAACTTCCCCATGTCATTCATCGGCGAGCCAGAAAAGAGGGGTTTGTTGTGGATTTTTTGGGCGAGGATAGTTAAGCCTGAAATCGTTGTCATCACTATGAAAAGCCGCCTACGGGATCAACCCAGTAGGCGGCTTTTGGCGTATGAAAGGGGCTGAAAGTTAGACGTAACGCTGACAAACTTATGAAGGTGTTTTCGCGAGGCGAACGCTTCAGCGCCCACTCAATCTACAATGGTCGAGGTCGGCAGACGTTCTTGCCGTCATGAACTTTTGCGCCGCAGTTGAGGCACACAAAACGGGGATCATCGAATAATTCCTTGTCGAGTTGCGGGTTGCGTTCTTTGTAGCTCAGCTGACAGGCATGCAGATCGCAATGTTCTTCCGGATTTTCACAGCTCCATTCAGTCATCGGTGCTCTCCTTTGCTCTACTGGGGGTACGATTGTAGCTACGGGATAATTCCAGAAAGGGTTATCCCCTGGCCTGCGAAGGGAGAAGTTACATCTTCTTCATCCGCTTCTCCCCTCCCCTTAAGTGTTGAGTTTTTTAATCATACCTCGCCTTTACGCAGGCGCAACCCACAGATAGTTTGCCCTGAGATGAATCCGCAATGGCGGTTTCTCGGGCGCCGGCCGAAAAACTTCAGGTTTCTTTGGTAATATTCAAAACGCTAACACGATCCTAACATTTCTCCTGTAAAAGCTGTACGTTTTGCTGCGAGTCAGGCATAACCATCATTCACGAACGGATTGGGGTCAGGACAGAAATTCTGACCGGCCCGTCGTCCATTTGTGGCGCTCCGGATATTTTCGGCCCCCACAGGAAGCGTCCCGCCGACGGTCGCGGGGAAAGGAAAGCTAGGCATCATGAGTATGGAAATTCTTTTTGTCGGGGTGGTGATCCTCGGTCTGGTCGCCTTTTTCGACATTATGGTCGGGGTCAGCAACGATGCGGTGAATTTTCTCAATTCGTCCATTGGTTCACGGGTAGCGCCGCGAACGACCATCATGATCATCGCCAGCCTCGGGATCATGGCCGGGGTAACCTTCTCCAGCGGCATGATGGAGGTGGCCCGCAGCGGCATTTTCCATCCCCAGTTCTTCACCCTGCCCGAATTGCTCACCATCTTTCTGGCGGTGATGATCACCGACGTCATTCTGCTCGACCTGTTCAACACCTACGGCCTCCCCACCTCGACCACCGTTTCAATTGTTTTTGAATTGCTCGGCGCCGCCGTCGCCCTGGCGATGCTTAAACTGCTCACGACCGGTGAGAGCCTGGTGAACGTCGTCCAGTACATCAATTCGGCCAAGGCCATCACTATCATCATGGGGATTCTGCTGTCGGTGGCCATCGCCTTTGTCTGCGGGGCGATCGTGCAGTTTTTCACCCGCTTACTCTTCACCTTCGACTATCAGAAGCGGATCAGCCGTTACGGAGCCTTGTGGGGCGGGATGGCCCTGGCTTCGATCACCTACTTTATTCTGGTCAAAGGCGCCAAGGGTGCCACCTTCATCTCCAAGCAGAACCAGGAGTGGATCAATACCCACACCGGACTGTTGCTGCTCTTGATCTTCGTGGGGGCGGCGGCGGTGTTGCAGCTTCTGCAGTTGCTCAAATTCAATATTCTCAGGCCGGTGGTGTTGATCGGCACCTTCGCTCTGGCCATGGCCTTTGCCGCCAACGACCTGGTCAACTTCATCGGTGTCCCCCTGGCCGGTCTTCATGCCTACCGGCTCGCTCTGGCCAGCGATAACCCCTTGGGCGTTACTATGGGCGGGCTGGCCGCCAAGGTCCCTTCGGAAACCTTTCTGCTGATGCTGGCCGGCGGCGTCATGGTGGTGACCCTGTGGCTGTCGAAAAAGGCCCGCACCGTGACCGAAACGGAAATCAGTCTGAGCCAGCAGGAAGAGGGGAATGAGCGCTTCGAGTCGATTTTCCTCTCCCGGGCTATCGTCCGGCTGGTGCTGCATCTCTCCGATACCGTCCGCCTGATCATCCCGCAGGGGGTGCGCAGCTGGATCGATCGCCGCCTCGATCCCGCCGCCGCCGCGCCGGTGCTGGTCGACGGCCGCATCCCTTCCTTCGATCTGCTGCGGGCCACGGTCAACCTGATGGTGGCCAGCGCTCTGATTTCCTACGCCACTGCCAGCAAGCTCCCGCTCTCGACCACCTACGTGACCTTCATGGTCGCCATGGGCAGCTCCTTCGCCGACCGGGCCTGGGGACGGGATAGCGCCGTCTACCGTGTCACCGGAGTGTTGACGGTGATCGGCGGCTGGTTCATGACTGCGGTCGTCGCCTTCCTCTCCGCCGCCCTCTGCGCTACCGTCATCTTCTATGGCGAAGCCTTCGGTGTCGTGGTGCTGCTCGTTTTAGCCGGAGCGATGATCTGGAATGCCCACCGCAAGCATCAATCGATGGTGCGCGAGGCGCAGATGGAAAAGGTCTTCAATCTCAAGACCGTGGATGATCCCCGGGCGGCGGTGGCCATCACCTTCGAGCATATGAGCTTATTGCTCCGCGAAATCCGCACTTCCCTCGACGTTTCCCTCGACGCCCTCTTCCGGCAAAGCTTCGACCGTCTCGGCGTCGAACGTAAGAAGATCTCCCATGTTCAGCAGTGGTCCAACATCATCAGTGCCAACGTCTTGAAAGCCATGCGCCTTCTCGATCAACAAGGTCTCGCCGTTTCCCACCGCTACGCCCAGACTATCCGTCGGCTGCAGAAGCTCACCGACGGCTACCGCGACATCGTGTTGCGGGGATACACCCATATCGGCAATCATCACAAGGGGTTGCTGCCGGTGCAGATCGAAGAACTCGAAGAGGTGCGCCGACTGTTGCAGGACATCCTCCTCGAGGTCGAGCAGACCTTCAGTCGCAAGCAGACCGCCAATCTCGAGCGGTTGACAGCCAAAGACCACCAGTTGCGGGCCTTGGCCGCCGACCTCAATCTCCGCCAGGCGGCCCGCATCAAGGACAATACCTCCAAGACCCGGCTGAGCATCCTCTATTACGGCATCGTCGGCAACGCCATGATGCTCTCCAAGCAGAACCTCGAACTGTTGGAGATTTTCGATCATTCCTTCGGGGCTTTCGAAGAGCCGCCGAGTCCCTGAGCGATCCTGTTTTCATTCAGGGAAAAAAGATCAGGATTGACCATCAGCATCGAAGGATAAAAAACGACATTTCCGACAAATCCCCCCTATTCCCCATCCTCGGGACCATGCTAATATTCGCCAGTTTTTTCAACCGTCTGTCCGGCTCTGCCGGCAGGCGGTTTTTTGGTCCGCATCTTTCTTTTCGGGGGTTTTCCATGGGACTTTCAGAGGACCGCAAACGGCAGTTTATTGAAGAAAACCGCGCGGAATACGGCGAGCGCTATGACCTGCTCCGCTTTTCCGATTCGCACCGTCTCGCCACCGCCAGCGCCGAGCGTGAGCAGCTATTGGCCGAACTGAACGGGCGCGGCGCGATGTGCGGTTACGAAGGGACCAAGCTCGACTGCCGCCGCCTTTCCCCAGGCTGTGTCGAGTGCGGCGCCGGGACCTGGTCGTGCCTCTTTATCAGCGGCAAGTGCAACCGGGACTGCTTCTACTGCCCGACCGCCCAGGACGAAATTGGCCTGCCGACCACCAACACGGTCAACTTTCGCCGTCCCAGCGATTACGTGGCCTATCTCGAACGCTTCGGTTTCAAGGGGATGAGCATCAGCGGCGGCGAGCCCCTGCTCACCCCCGGCCGCACCCTGGCCTTTATCGCCGCCGCCCGCGCCCATTTCGGCCGGCGGATGCACATTTGGCTCTACACCAACGGTACCCTGCTCGACCGGGAGATGCTGCGACGGCTGCGCGATGCCGGTCTCGACGAGATCCGTTTCGATATCGGCGCCACCGACTATTCGCTGAAAAAGGCGGCTCTGGCGGCGGAGGAGATTCCCTGCGTGACGGTGGAGATTCCGGCCATCCCCGAAGAGCTCGAGTTGATGAAGGGAAAGCTGGCGGAAATGCAAGAGGTCGGCGTCCGCCATCTCAACCTGCACCAGCTGCGGTTGACACCCTATAATTTCGAAAAACTGATCCAGCGGAACTACACCTATCTGCACGGCGAAAAGGTGACGGTGCTCGAATCGGAACTGACGGCCTTGCGCCTGATTCGTCACGGTTTGGAGCGGGGCATCGATCTGCCGGTCAACTACTGCTCCTTTGTCTACAAAAACCGCTTCCAGCAAGCCGCCGCGCGCCGGCGCAATGCCCCCTTCGTCAAGAAGGGCTTCGAGGATCTGACGGAGAGCGGCTATCTGCGCACCCTGACACTGCTCGGGGATACGGACTCGATCGCCGCACAGGCCGAGCGCTTCCGCCAGGCGGGGGCCGCCGCTGAACTCTGGGCCTTCGGCGGCACCCGGGATCGTCTGAACGTCAGCGCCTCTCTTATCCCTCTGATCGCCTGGGGTAATTTCCGTCTGCTGGTCGGCTACGGCGAAGCGGCGCAGATGTCGGCGGTCTCCTATCGCCATCCTTTTGTCGAAGTCAAGCTGACCCCCACCCAGAAGCTGGTCATCGAAAAACGTAAGGTCTGCCGCGATGTGGAATTCTCGTCGGAAACAGCCGCCGCCTTTCTGGCGGCTCTTGCCGAGGGGACATCCTTGCCGGAAGACAAGTTCTTCGACGACATCCGCCGTTTCGAATCGATGGCGCAAGGTCTCCAGGAATATTTCTGAAATTCGGATCCCGTGAACGGTCATCCTCAAGGTCTCGTTGATAAAGCCTATTCGCGCGAAGTCCTCCGCCAGGTTCACGCTCGAACGCATTTTTTACATTGCCTAAATCATCCCCACTGCTTTAATCTTTTCATATAGATGCGTCCTGCCACCCGCAATTGTTCCGCTCCCGCCCAAAGAGGTCATCCTATGGATCAGCGCATACTGATTGTCGACGACAGCCCGTCGGTCCTGAAAATTCTCAACGACGCGCTGCGCGCCGAATACCAGATCAGTGTCACCACCAGCGGCAAGGATGCCCTGGCTGTTGCCGCCGCACAGCATCCCGACCTGATCCTGCTCGACATCAAGATGCCCGACATGGATGGCTACGAGGTCTGCCGCCGCCTGAAACAGTCGCCGGAAACCCGGGACATTCCTATCCTCTTCGTCACCGTGCTGAACGAAACGGAGGACGAAGCCAAGGGTCTGGAAATGGGCGCGGTCGACTATATCACCAAGCCGATAGCTCCCTCTGTCGTCCAGGCCCGGGTGCGGGCGCACATGCGGCTGAAGCGGCATCAGGATCATCTCGAAGAGCTGGTCCGGGAACGGACCCGCGAACTGGTCGAGGCCCGCGCCCGCGCCGAGGAGGCGAACCGCGCCCAAGGCGAGTTCATCACCAACATCAGCCATGAAATTCGCACGCCGATGATCAGTGTCCTCGGCATGACCGAATTGATGCTGAAGACGGAACTGAACTCCCGGCAGCAGGAATACATGGAGACCGTCTCCGATTCGGTGACGCAGCTGAAGCGGCTGTTGAACGACCTGCTCGATTTCTCCAGTTTTGAAACCGGAAAAATCGACCTGGAGAAAGCCCCGCTCGAACCCCACCGTGTCTTTCTCCCCCTGCTCTTGGAATTCCTGGCCAAAGCGGAAAAACGCGGACTGTCCTTCTTCTGGAAGATCGATCCCAAAATTCCGGAAGTGCTTTTGGGAGACGCTGAACGCCTGAAGCAGGCGCTGGCCCATCTGCTCGACAATGCCCTGAAGTTCACCCCTTCCGGCGCCGTCGACCTGAAATGCACCCTTGACGAGAACACAGCGGCGCAGACTCCGGAGCAGCAGGTCCTACTGCGCTTTTCAATAACGGACACCGGCATCGGCATCCCGGAGAATGAACAGGAACGGATTTTTCAGCCCTTTTACCAGATCGACGGCAGTCTTTCACGCCGCTATGCCGGCACCGGCGTCGGGCTGGCCATGACCCGCCGGCTGGTGGAAATGATGGGGGGAAGCATCCGCGCGGAATCGGTCCCGGCCGGCGGTAGCCGTTTCACCTTCACCGTGCGCCTGGACCGCGAAAACGGCAACACTATGGTGGCGCAAAATCCCGGAAAAAGCTGGAACGACCTGCGTGTGCTGATCGTCGAGGATACCGAACCCAACCGGCGGCTCTTCCAGATCCTTCTGGAAAACCAGAAGTGTCATGTGCGGGTCGCCAACAATGGTCGCAAGGCTCTCGATATCCTCGAAAAGGAACCCTTTGACCTGATTCTCATGGATATCCAGATGCCGGAGATGGACGGCCTGGCGGCGACTCGGCGGATCCGCGAAGGCAGTGGCGAACACTGGAATCCGGCGATTCCCATTATCGCCCTGACCGCCCACGGCCAAGCGGGGGACCGGCAAAGTTACCTGGATGCCGGGATGAACGACTATCTGGCCAAACCCTTCCGCGCCCAAATGCTGCTGGATAAGATCGAACGTCTGGTGGTGAAACCCGCGCCGACGGAATCCGTTCATGGCCGCTGAAACGGTGGACCAGCCGAGGCTTCTCATCGTCGACGACGCCCCGCAAAACCTGCGTCTGCTCAACGGTATCCTCCGTGGCAACTACCGGATCAGCGTTGCCGTCAGCGGCCTCGAGGCGCTGGAACTTGCCGCTGCCCGGCCGCCCGACCTCATCCTGTTGGACGTATCGATGCCCGGAATGGACGGCTTCGAGGTCTGTCGCCGGCTCAAGGCTGCGCCCGCGACCCAGGAGATTCCGGTGATTTTCGTCACCGGCCTGACGGAAGAGGAAGGACGTTCCCGAGGGATCGAAGCGGGCGGCGCGGATTTCATCGTCAAACCGATCGATCCCGTTACGCTGCAAGCTAAAATCACGGCCTGTCTCGGATATTCGTTGACCGAACGGGGAAACGGCGGATGATTCGACGATTTTTCATACCATTGCTGTGGCTGTCGGCGTTGTGGCTGATCCCCTGCGCCACCCTGGAAGCAGCTCCATCACCGCAAAAGTTGATCGTCGCGTGCAGTGCCGGTTCGGCCCCCTTTCATTTTCGGGATGAGCTGGGCCAGCCGGTCGGAATGTTCGTCGACCTGTGGCGGCTGTGGGCGGAAAAGACCGGCATCGCCGTGGAGTTCCGCATCGCCAGCTGGGATGACAGCCTGCGCCTGGTGCGCGAGGGGACGGCGGATATCCATGCCGGGGTCTTTTTCAGTAAAGAAAGAGATGCCTTTCTCGACTATGCCGATCAGCTTTACGAAAGCGAAACCCACATCTTTTATCACCGCAGCGTTTCCCAGGTCAGGTCGCTGGAGGATCTGAGCGGTTTCCGCGTTGGAGTCATCGCCGGGGATCTCGCCCTTGATTACCTGCGCGAGCACCTGCCCCAGGCCACCCTGGCCATCTATCCCGACAACCAGGAGCTTTTCGACGCGGCCGAGCGCAGCGAGATCCGGGTCTTCATCAAGGACACCCCCATCGCCCTGCACCACCTCCGGCGGCGCGGGCTTCTCCCCCAGTTCGAATATCATCCTCCCTCCCCCCTTTACAGTAACTATTTCCGCGCGGCCGTGCGCGAAGGCAACGTCGAGCTTTTGACCCTGGTCAACGACGGCTTGCGTCGCATCACCCCGAAAGAGAAGGCCGCCGTCGTCCGGCGCTGGATGGCGGAACTGGAAAAATGGCGGGAGGACCGCCTGATCGTCGGCCTGCCGGACGGCGCCCTCCCCTTTTCCGGGCGGAACTTCCGGGGAGAACCGGTCGGTATGCTCGTCGATATCTGGAAGCTCTGGGCGCAAAAGAGCGGCCGCGATATCGACTTTCGCCTCGCCTCCTGGCCCCAACTCTTTGAAGCACTGAAACAGGGGGAAATCGATCTCCACGGCGGCCTGTTCACCTCCCCCGAACGCTGGCGCTTCATGGATTTCTCCCAACCCTTTTATCAGGTGGTTTCGGGCCTCTTCTACCATGAACGCCTGGGCGTCTTGACCAAGACCGAGGAGCTGAAGGATTTCAAGGCCGGAGCGATTGCCGGAACGGTCTACGGCCCCTACCTGAACAGTCGCTTCCCCTCCTTGCGGGTGATTGAATACACCGATACGGGAGCCTTGATTGCGGCCGCGAGCAAAGGAGAGATCGACCTCTTCCTCGATCAAACGCCCATCGTCCTAGCCCTGCTCGACCGCATGGGGGAACGGGGCAGTTTCCGCCTTCTGGAAGGGGTGATGGAACAAAGCGCCCTGAGAGCCGGGGTCGCCAAAGGCTCGCCCCTGCTCGCCATCGTCGATACCGCATTCGACGCGATCCAGGCGAAGGAACTGGAAGCGATCGAAAAAACCTGGATCGCCCCGGGGGAAGAAGCCCTCGCCGCCAAGGCTATCCCCGACATCCGCCTGACCGCCGCCGAACAGGCCTGGATCGCCGAGCATCGCAACCTGCGTCTGGGGGTCGACCCGAACTGGCCGCCCTTCGAATATTTCGACGACAAGGGGGAATATCGGGGGATGGCGGCGGACTACATCGCCCTGCTCAACGAACGCCTGGGCCTCTCGATGAATGCCGTTTTCGGCCTGACCTGGGCCCAGGTGGAAGCGGGCGCCCGGGACCGCGCCCTCGATGTTCTCTCCTGTCTGACCGAAACTCCGGCCCGCGGGCAGGTTCTCAACTTCACCCAACCGTACCTCTCCTTTCCCATGGTCGTCATTATGCGCGACGATGCCCCGCTGATTACCGAGTTGGCCGATCTGCGGGAAAAACTGGTCGTCGTCGTCGAAGGCTACGCCATTCATCAATATCTGCGCGAGCAGAACCCGGAAATCCAGGTGCGAACGGTGAAGGCTCCCCTCGACGGCCTACACACCGTTTCCCTGGGCCAGGCCGATGCTTACATCGACAACCTGGCGGTCGCCACCCATCTGATCCAGAGTCACCAGCTGACCAACCTGAAGATTGCCGCCCCGGCTTCCCAATGGAGCGACGATCTGCGCATCGGCGTCCGCTCGGACTGGCCGCAACTGGTGACCATCCTCGACAAGGGCCTGGCGAGCATCACAGCCGAAGAACACAGTGCGATTCGGCAAAAGTGGCTTTCGGTACGCTATGACTACGGCATCAACCCCGCCGAGGTCCGCCGCTGGGGCCTCTACGCCCTGCTGCTGACCAGCCTGCTCATCGCTCTCTTCCTGCTCCGCAACCGCTACCTGCAACGCTGGAACGCCCGCCTCAGCGCCGAGATCGATGAGCGCCTGGCGGCCGAACGCCGAGCCGAAGCGGCCAATGACGCCAAATCGGAATTTCTCGCGAACATGAGCCACGAAATCCGCACGCCGATGAACGCCATTTTAGGCATGACCCATCTCGCCCTGCAGACCCCCCTCGATACCCGGCAGCGGGATTATCTGGATAAGGTCGAAACCTCAGGGCGGATGCTCATGCGGGTGATCGACGACATCCTCGATTTTTCCAAGATCGAGGCGGGGCGTCTGGATATGGAGCAGGTGGAGTTTTCCCTCGACGACGTTCTCAAAAACCTCGCCGATCTCTCGGCGAGCAAGGCCCAACGCAAGGGGCTGGAACTGGTCTTCGCCCCGGCCCCGGATCTGCCCCGGCAACTGCTTGGCGACCCCCTGCGCCTCGAACAGGTGCTGCTCAACCTGGTGGACAACGCCGTCAAGTTCACTCCGGCGGGAGAAGTCGTCTTGACCGTAGACCGTCTCTCCGCCGAAACAGAGGAAGTCGTGCTTCGTTTTACCGTGGAGGATACGGGCATCGGCCTTAGCGCTGACCAGATTTCCCGCCTCTTCCGCCCCTTCACCCAGGCCGACAACACCACCACCCGTCGTTTCGGTGGCACCGGTCTGGGGCTGGCCATCAGCCGCCGACTGGTGGAGATGATGGGCGGGGAAATCGGCGCCGAAAGCGAAGAGGGCCAAGGCAGCCGGTTCTCCTTCACCGCCCGTTTCGGATCGGTCGCCGCCGAAGCGGAAGCCGCCCTCGCTCCTGATCCTGATCTACGGGGTCTGCCGGTTCTGCTCGTCGACGACAATGCCTCCAGCCGTCACGCCCTGCGCCTGATTCTCGAATCCCTGACCTTTACCGTGAGCGAAGCGACATCGGCCGACGAGGCCCTGGCCCGCTTCGCTGAAAGTTCGCCGCCGAAACTGATTCTGATCGACGAAAGCCTGCCGGAAATAAGCGGGCTCGAACTGGCACGGAGGATCAAGGACACTCCCGGCGAACAGCGGGTCATTCTGCTCGCCTCGACCAGCGAGGGGGACGATGTCCGCAGCCGCGCCTTGCGCGCCGGCATCAACTGGCTCGTCTTCAAACCGGTCAACCGTTCCGCCCTTTTCGACGTGATCATGAACGCCTTTGCCCGTACCAGCCCACGCGAAACGTCGCCACGGCGAACCCGGCGTTTCGCCCTCGGCGGCGCCCGGGTGCTGGTGGTGGAAGACAACGCCATCAACCAGCAGGTGGCTAAAGAACTGCTGACGGTGGCCGGGATGGAGGTCCAGGTCGCCGACAACGGTGTCCAGGCCCTGGAACGCCTCGACCGGGAAAGTTTCGATCTGGTTCTCATGGACATCCAGATGCCGGAAATGGACGGCTTAGAGTGCACCCGACAGATCCGCGATCGGGCCGCCCTCAACCACGCCCTGCGCAACCTGCCGATTATCGCCATGACCGCCCACGCCATGGCCGGGGACCGGGAAAAAAGCCTGGCGGCAGGGATGAACGACCATGTCACCAAACCCCTTGATCCTGAACAGTTCTACGCCGTGCTCGCCGGTTGGCTGGGCAACCGCTGGCGGGGTGCGCCTGCCCTGACAAGCCAGGCCGAAGATGGCACGCCCCTCCCCGAATTCAACACCATCCATACGGCCGCCGGTCTGCGCTGCGTGGCCGGCAACCGCCCGCTCTACCGTGCCCTGCTTCGGGACTTTTACCGGGACAACCGGGAAACGATGGGGGATATTCGGGAAAGCCTGAAATCCGGGGACCGGGAACGGACGCAGCGTCTGGCCCACACCCTGAAAGGGGTGGCGGGGAATATCGGCGCGGAGGCGGTATGGGAAGCCGCCAGAAAGCTGGAACTAGCTATAATCAAAGGAAAAAACGACATCGAACCGGCCCTGAAGGAGACGGAAGACGCCCTGGCGCTGGTTATGGCGGAACTGGCGGAGCTCCCCGAAGAGAAACTGGCAGCGGCAGCTGATCCCCCCGAGGAAACGGATTTTGCCGCACTCGCCCGACAACTGGAGGTATTGGCCGACTATCTGCGCCTGAACGACACCGATGCGGAAACCGCTTTTGCTTCGCTGCGGGATGATCTGATCCGCCTGAGCCCGGAAAAGACTGCGGCGTTCGAGGAAAAGCTTCTCGTTTACAACTTCAAAGAGGCGCAGGAAATCCTTGAAACGATCGCCGAAGCCCTGGAACCGTCTTTTACCGACACCCAGGGGCCGACAACCTAAACGCACTCAGCACATCCGATTGAATCGCTTTTCATCTATGGGAAGGTCACAGCATGCTTGATTTCACTGTCAATCCTTCGGCCTGCACCCGTTGCGGCCAATGCGTCATCGACTGCCCGCCACGCATCATCGCCATGGATGGGGGCTATCCCGCCATCGCCGAAGAAAAAGAAGCCCTCTGTTATCGCTGTCAACATTGCCTGGCCATCTGCCCAACGGAAGCGATCTCCATTTTGGGAGTGAAGCCCGGGGACGTCACCCCACTGCAAGGGAACTATCCCCGGCCGCGACAGATGGAGACGCTCATCAAGGGGCGTCGCTCGGTGCGCCGTTATCGGGAAGAAAATCTCGAGCCGGAGTTGATTAAACATCTACTGGAGGTGGCCTGGCACGCGCCGACCGGGGTCAATGCCCGGCAGGTGCGCTTTACCGTGGTAGATGACCGAGAGAAGATGGTGGCGCTGCGCGGCGAGGTGATGGCGGGGTTGGGACGTCTGGCGCGGGAGGAAAAGCTGACGGAAGGTTTCGAGCGCTTCGCTGATTTCGTGCGCTTGTGGGAAGACAAAGGGATCGATACGATCTTTCGCGGCGCCCCGCACCTGCTGGTGGCTTCGACCCCGGAAAAGGTGCCGACCCCCCTGCTCGACTGCATGATCGCCCTGGCCTATTTCGAGCTCTTCGCCCAGAGCCACGGCGTCGGCACCGTCTGGTGCGGCCTGGCCAAGTGGGCGCTGAACGATCTGCTCCCAGAATTCCGCGCCCGGCTCGGCATCCCCGAAGACCACATCTTCGGCTACGCCATGATGTTCGGCAAACCGGCCGTCGATTACGTCCGCACGGTACAGCACGAGCCGGCCATCATCCACCGTTTCGAAGGATAGTTCGCAGCGGCGAAAGTCTTATAAATTCCAGCCCCAGTACTGGAGAAAAACGGGGAAGTTGCGCAGGTCCGAGGCTTTCCGCGCCCAGGGTTTGAGGCTGGTGTAGAAAAGGATGCCGTCCTCGCGGTCACGCCCCAGCTTTTTATCCTCACCGACCCGCCAGTCGAAGGCCCACCAGCTCATGAAAAGCCGTTCCCAGGGCTTCTGGCTGTCTTTGACGTAGTCGCGCCGCCCCCCCGCAGTTTCGTAAAACGAGGTCGACGCGCCGTCGGGCAGACCCAGCCCCTCCAGAACCTTCATCGGCTTCACCGGGGCAAGAACACTCTGATAGCCTGGTGGGGTGCGCCCATCCGCCAGCCACAAGTCCATCACCCGGTGGGTGTCTTTCCGCAGCAACAGGTGCAAACGGTGATTCGTCGGCGAACCATCGCCGTAATCGATATAGGCGGGGAGACTTTCGCCATAAACCTTCTGCCGCCCCCGCTCCCAGCCGGAAGGAAAAGCCCCTTCATCAAGGTAGGAAGTGGGGGTGAAGGCCAGGTAGCAGCCGCAGGTGTGGAGGGTGGTGATGAGGACCGGCTGTCCCGATTCGTTGAGGGTGACGATGACCAGTAGGCCGACGTTCTTCCCCCAGCCGAGACGGGTCGCGGGAACTTTTTCGAAATGAACCCGATAGGTCAGGTTCGAGTAGCTGCCGCGCGCCGTGCGGAAAGAGGTTTTGCGGGCGTAAAGGGTCGGCTCTTCGGGATCGATGTAAACCTCTTCCGCACCCTTGATGATCCGCGCCGCTGCCGTGCCGATGCGATTGAAGGAGCGTCCCGGTTCCTCGACGACAAAGACCGGGGCATGGCGGCTGAAATGCCAGGCATCGTTTCCCGCCACATAAGCGCGCAAGGAGTCGGCGCGGGGATGCTCAGGCAGGCCCGGGGCACAGCCGGCCACCGGTAGCCAGATCAGGAACAGAATAGTTTTCAGCAATAAACGCATGGCCCCTCTCCCGAGGAAGTTTCACTCTTCAGATAGCATAACCGATAGGGCCTATCCCGCCAAAAAGGAAAAACTCCCCTTATTCTTCGATGTCCTTGGCGCGGGCCAGATCCGCTTCCACGATCCAGTAAAACTGTTTGTGGGCACCGCGACTCAATTCGTCAAGCTTCGTTTCGGCGTCCTCCCGTCTGGAGTAGCACTCGACGACAAAACGTCCGCCGTTGTCATCCTGCCGCCAGAGTTCGAAAACCTGCGCCATCTCCGCCCTCTCTCGCCCCAAATGCACGAAAGGGGCGTCGAATAACGCCCCTTTCGTAAAATCATCCCTGTCGCACGGGATTACTTACCGACCACCTGGGTGCGGGTGAAGACCGCGCGCAGCGCCATCCCCTCCCCTTCGATGTTGTCGCGGGCGCCTTCCTCGCGATCGACCAGGGTGACGATACCGACCACCTCCAGCCCTTCTTCCCGAGCCCGCTCCACCGCCTTCATCGACGAACCGCCGGTGGTCGTCACGTCCTCGACAATCACCACCCGCGAGCCTTTGGGCAGATTCTTGCGCCCTTCCAGCCACTGGCCGGTGCCGTGACCTTTCGGCTCCTTGCGGATGATGAAGGCGTGCACATCGGCGCCCTCCAGTTGGGCGGCGATGGAAGTCGCGGTGGCGATGGGATCAGCGCCCAGAGTCAGACCGCCGACGCCGTGGATCGGCCCGGCAAAGGCCTTGACTTCTTTCCAGAACGCCTTGCCGACCAGAAGCCCGCCTTTGGCGTGGAGAGTCGTTTGCTTGCCGTCGAAATAAAAATTACTCTTGCGTCCCGAAGCCAGGGTCACTTCCCGCTCTTCATAGGAAAGCTCCCGGACAATCGCCATCAATTCGTCTCTCTCCGCCTGTGTCATGAAAATCCTCCCAATGGATATGAATCAGGCCGCCGTAAAGCGGCACTCGTTTTTAAAATAGTCCCAACTGGCTATCGTCCTTGAGCCGCGGAAACCGCACCGGATAACTGCCGCTGAAGCAGGCGTCACAGTAGCCTTTACGCCCATCAATGATCGGCGCGCCGGCGGCGGCGTGCATCCCCTCCAAAGAGAGATAGCCGAGGGTGTCCGAGGTGATGTAGCGGTTGATCTCCTCCACCGTATGGGAAGAGGAAATCAGCTCCTTGCGGGTCGGGGTGTCGATGCCGTAGAAGCAGGGGTAACTGGTCGGCGGGCAGGAGATGCGCACATGCACCTCCTTGGCCCCGGCGTTGCGAATCATCTTGATGATTTTGCGAGCCGTGGTGCCACGCACGATCGAGTCATCGATAACGACCACCCGCTTGCCTTCGATGATCTCCCGTACCGGGTTGAGCTTGATCTTCACCCCGAAATGGCGGATCGACTGCTGGGGCTCGATGAAGGTGCGCCCCACGTAGTGATTGCGGATCAGACCAAGCTGAAAAGGGATGCCCGATTCCTCGGCGTAGCCGATGGCCGCCGGCACCCCTGAGTCGGGGATGGGAACGACCAGATCGGCTTCCACTGGATGTTCGCGGGCCAACTGCCGGCCAAAATCCTTGCGTACCTGATAGACCTGCTGGCCGAAAATGGTACTGTCCGGCCGGGCGAAATAGATGTGTTCGAAGATACAGGGGGATGGCTGGGTCTGCTCGAAGGGACGGAAGGATTGCAGACCGGTTTTATCGATGAGGATCATCTCCCCCGGCTCGATCTCGCGGATGAATTGGGCTTCGATAAGATCGAGAGCGCAGGTTTCCGAAGCGACAATGTAGGCGCCGTCGAGTTTGCCGAGAACCAGCGGCCGAAAACCGTTGGGGTCGCGCACTGCGAGCATCCGGGTCTCGGTAAGAAAGATCAGGCTGTACGCCCCCTTGACCTGGTTGAGCGCCATCGTCACCCGCTCGGTGAGGGAATCGCACTCGGAACGGGCGAGCAGATGCATGATGACTTCGGTGTCGGCGACGGTGGAAAAGATCGAGCCCTTGCGCTCCAGGTCGTTGCGCACCTCCTGAGCATTGACCAGGTTGCCGTTGTGGGCGACGGCGATGCTGCCGCGATGGTAATCGACGAGAATCGGCTGACAGTTCTTGAAGTCGTTCCCTCCCGCCGTCGAATAGCGCACATGACCGATGGCGTTCGAACCGGGCAGGCTCTCAAAGATGGAATCCTGCTTGAAAACATCGGCGACCAACCCCATACCCTTGTGGGCCCGCAGGCGGGCGCCATCGGAGGAGACTATACCGCAACTTTCCTGCCCCCGATGCTGGAGGGCGTAAAGGCCGAGATAGGTCAGATTGGCGGCTTCGGGATGGCCATAAATGCCAAAAACGCCGCATTCATCGTTGAATTTGTCAAACATGCGCCGGGAAAACTCCTCGGGACAACCCGTTAAAAGTTTAAAAAAACCTTATCTGAAAGGGTGTTAGATCAAAATAGATGATAACACGTATGAGCGTTATAAAGCTACTCCGTCAGAGTAATTCCCTACGGATGAAATCGACGGCATTGCGGTAAAGCCACAGCCCCATCCCCTCTTCCGGCAGATCCTCTTCCCGGGTCCAGCGCGGATGATGGGTGCGGTGGACATAGGCTTCAGGATGAGGCATAAGACCGAAAATCCGCCCCGTAGCGTCGCAGACCCCGGCAATGGCGTTCGTCGAGCCATTGGGATTGAGGGGATAGTCCATCGTCGGCGCGTTATAATCGGCAGCACAATATTTGAGCGCCGCCAGATGAGCGGCTTCGATCCGTTCCAGCACCTGCGGTTCGCGCACCAGGAACTTGCCCTCGCCGTGACGCACCGGAAGATAGATGCCGGTCAGTCCCCGGGTGTAGATACAGGGGGACGCGGGATCGACCTTGAGATAGGTCCAGCGATCCTCGAAACGGCCGCTGTCGTTATGGGTCAGGGTCGCGGTCTGGCTGCGATAGTCGCCGTCCAGGGCGGGGAGCAGGCCCATTTTCACCATCAGCTGGAAGCCGTTGCAGACCCCCATGACCAGCTTGCCCGCTTCGATGAAACGATAGAGCTGGTCGGCCAGGCTCTCCGCGCTCCCCTTGACCGGAGCGTGACGCAGGCGGTTGGCCCCGGCCTTGGCGCTGCCGAGGTCGTCGCCATCGAGAAAGCCCCCGGCGAGATTGAGAAAATGATAGTCGTCGAGCCGAACCCGCCCGGCCAGCAGTTCGGCGATATGGACGATGTCGGCGACCTCCGCCCCGGCCAGGCGGCAGGCGTTGGCGACTTCCCGCTCGCAGTTGGTGCCGTTGCCGGTAATCACTATGGAACGAACCTCTTTCGCCATCTTACAGCTCCCGCAGAGGCGCCTGCCAGGCCTCTTTCAGTAGATTGATATCAACATCGAGCAGCGTCCGGCCGCTTCGGCTCACAACCAGACGGGGCGTATCAAGCACTTCGCCAAGGCAGGCCAGCGCCTGGCCGGCGAAGAGACGTTCGAAGCTTTCGCGCTCTTGCGGACGGACGGTGACCAGCAGTCGGCTCGGCGATTCGGAAAAGAGCAGCGTGTCATCGCGCAATTCCCCTTCGACAACCATCCCCTCCAGTTCGACACGGAGGCCGTAACCGCCGGCGAAGGCCTTCTCGGCCAGAGCCACGCCGAGACCACCGTCGGAAAGGTCGTGACAGGAGCGCACCAGTCCTTGCCGTTGGGCGGCGTTGAGGGCCTGATAGCGGGCAAAGGCCGTCATCGCGTCGACTTTGGGGACGTTGCTCCCCAGGAAGCCGAGTTCCGAATAGTATTCAGAGCCGCCGCATTCATCGCGGGTTTCGCCGAGCAGATAGACGAGATCGCCGGGGCGCTTGACATCCATGGAGACCGCCTGGCGCACGTCATCGATCTTGCCGATGACGGAAAAAAGCACGGTCGGCGGGATGGAGATCTTGGTGTCGCCGATCTGGTAGTCGTTTTTCATCGAGTCCTTGCCCGAGATCAGCGGCACGCCGAAGGCGACACAATATTCGTAGAGGGCCTTGTTGGCCCGCACCAGCTGGGCGGCCTTGTACTCGCCGTCAGGGGTTTTCTCGCTCTTCACCGGGTCGCACCAGCAGAAGTTGTCAAGACCGGCCACATGCTCGATATCGCCCCCCACCGCTACATAGTTGCGCAGACCTTCGTCAATGGCGCAGGCCATCATGTGATAGGTGTCGATATCCGAATAGCTGGGGCAGATGCCGTGGGAGACGACCACCCCTTCGAAGGAATCGAAGAGGGGCCGAAAGACGGCGGCGTCGGAAGGCCCGTCATTGGCGACCCCGACCAGCGGCTTGATGACCGTGCCGGCCTGAACCTCATGGTCGTAACGGCGGATGACGCTCTCCTTCGAGCAGATATTGAGCCGTCCAAGCAATTTGCCCAGTTCGGCGCCGAGGTCGGCGGGAACGGGGAAGACCGGCTCGGCGGTCTTGGGCGGCGTCCACTTGGCGGAGATGACCATTTGCGGCACCCCACCATGAAGGAACTCCATCGGCAGATAGGCCACAGTGCGGCCTTCGTAGAGACAATGAAAATAACCGGAATCGGTAAAGACGCCGAGATCGACGGCTTCCACGTCCATCTCCCGAGCGAGCTGGATGAATTCTTCCAGCTTCTCCGGCGGCACCGCCAGGGTCATGCGTTCCTGCGCCTCGGAGATGAGAATCTCCCAGGGCTGCAGGCCAGGATATTTGAGCGGGGCGCGGTCGAGATGCAGCTCGAAACCGCCGGTGTCTTCACTCATTTCGCCGACCGAGGAGGAAAGACCGCCGGCGCCGTTGTCGGTGATGGAACTGTACAGCCCCCGGTCGCGGGCGATGAGCAGAAAATCGAACATGCGCTTCTGGGTGATCGGATCGCCGATCTGCACGGCGGTCACCGGCGAACCTTCGTGCAACTCTTCCGAAGAGAAGGTGGCGCCGTGAATACCGTCTTTGCCGATGCGTCCGCCGGTCATGACGATATGATCGCCGACCTGAACCTTCTTTTCATGACAAGGCTTACCGTTCAGGACGCGGGGCATGATCGAGGCGGTGCCGCAATAGACCAGCGGCTTGCCGGCGAAACGTTCATCGAAGACGATAGAGCCATTGACCGTCGGGATGCCGCTCTTGTTGCCGCCGTGTTCGACCCCCTCGACCACCCCTTCAAAAATCCGCCGGGGATGCAGCAGTCGGGGCGGCAAGGGTTTTTCGTAGAAGGGCGAAGCGAAGCAGAAGACGTCGGTGTTGAAGATCAACCGGGCACCCATGCCCGTTCCCATGCCGTCACGGTTGACGCCGACGATGCCGGTCAGAGCGCCGCCGTAGGGATCGAGAGCGCTCGGCGAGTTGTGGGTTTCGACTTTGAAGACCACACTCCAGTCCTCGTTGAAGGCGATGACCCCGGCGTTGTCTTTGAAGACCGACAGGCAGAAATCCTTTTCCCCCTTGGCCGCGCGGATGTCGCGGGTGGCGCCGACGATGTAGGTCTTGAACAGGGAGTTGATGCTTTCTTTACGCCCCTGCTCATCCTCGTAATCAATGCGCGCCGAGAAGATCTTGTGCTTGCAGTGTTCGCTCCAAGTCTGGGCCAGGGCTTCAAGCTCGACGTCGGTGAGCTTGGCGCCAAGGCCGACGGCGGTCCGCGTCTGGGAGAAAGTCGGATCGATGGCGTGGGCTTGGATCGTCTTCATCTCATCGAGATTGAGAGCGAGCATGCCGTCGCGGCTGATCTGCATCAGCGCCTCGTCAGCGACGTCGAGGTCGATTTCCCGCACCTCGGGACGGGCATCGCCGGTGACCTTGGGCAGGGTAATGGTCACTCCCTTTTCCTGGTCGAACTCGGCGGCGGTGACGATGTCCCAGCGCTGGATCAGGCCGTTGCCGAGAAAGCCCGAGGCGATGCGCTCGGCGATCGCCTTATCGACCTTCCCCTTGAGCAGATACTGGACCGAGGTATAGACCGCCTCGCCGGCGGCAAAAGGACGGCCGGTGAGATACTGGATCGCCTCGCGGGCGGTGCGTCCGACATTGTCGGTGACGCCAGGACGGAAGCCGACCTCGATCAGAACGTCGAAATCCCGGGCCAGCGGACGGTTGACGGCGTAGCGCTGGATCACCGGGTCGGAGAGCGGACCGGCGGCGGCCGCCTCGACTTCGGCTTCGGACAGGTCCGCGTCGACGGTGTAAACATCTAGGGTGCGCACCTGTTCCAGTTCAATGCCGAGATGTTCCCTGATTTCGCGCCTGACCCGCTCACCGCGAGGGTCTTTGACGTCATCCAGCAGTCCGACTACGATTCTCCAGGCCATGAATTCTCCTCAGGCAACCTTCGGGTTAAAACAGGCACGGGCAGGACGCGTTACCGCCCTGCCCCATAATTTCGTTCGCATTTTAGCTCACGCCGTCAGTTCCAGACAGACGCTGGCTTCGTCCTGACGGCCGACCACCACCCGCGGAGCGCAGAGATTCCGCTCGGTAAGAACGGTGGAAACGGCCGCCTGCGCCAGTTCGGGGCGATTATTTTCGTGACTGAGATGGGCGAGAAAAACCGCTTCGAGCCGGTCGCAAACCACCTCGCCGAGAAGCTCGGCGCAGTCGTCGTTGGAGAGATGCCCATGGTGTCCGCGAATCCGCTGCTTCAGCGGCCAGGGGTAAGGGCCGTCGCGCAACAGTTCGGGGTCATGGTTGGCTTCCAGCACCAGCGCCCGACACCCTTTCAGGCGTTCCCGGACCAGCCGCGTGGCGATGCCCAGGTCGGTGGCCACGCCAATCTTGCCCAATGCCGTTTCAATCAGAAATCCCACCGGCGCTACCGCATCATGGGTCACAGGAAAGGGAGTAATCCGCAGATCCTTGAGGTCGAAAGCCTCACCGTCGGTAATTTCTCGGAGATCATCGATCCGGCCGAGATTGGGCAGGGCGGCGCGAGTGGCATGATGCAGATAGACAGGCAGGGAATAGCGGCGGGACAAAGGGCCGACGCCGAGGCAATGATCGCCATGTTCGTGGGTGACGAGCAACGCATCGAGATCCTCGGAGCGTACCCCGATTCCCGCCAGGCGACGGGTCAACTCCCGCGCCGGCAATCCGGCATCGATGAGCACCCGGCACTCGTCCGACTCAAGGTAGAGGGCATTCCCCCGACTTCCACTGGCTAACAGGCAAATCCGCACACAATTCTCCCCGCCCCGGGCATGGGCGCCTGACTATATACCTTATATAACAAGGACGCCGCAAGGGAAAAACCGGTTTTCATCCGCCGCTGAATCAGCTCTCGGAAGGGATGGGCAGAAGGATGTGGAAGGTGCTGCCGGGGAAGTGATCGGGGTCGCAACCGGGGCTTTCCACCCAGACCTCGCCGCCGTGCATTTCGACGATCCCCTTGACGATGGTCAGGCCAAGCCCGGTCCCCTTCCCCTTGAAGGCAACCTTGCCGGTGGAATGTTCCTCGATGATGCCAACCTCGTAGAACTTCTCGAAAACCCGCACCTGATCAGCTCCGTCGATGCCGATGCCGGTGTCGTTGATGAGAATTTCCACAAAGGGCGCCGGCGCCCGACCGATGCGCCGCCAGTCGTCGTTTTCCTCTTCGTCCCGCTCACCCATATATTTCAGGCGATAGGAAAGCCGGGTTTCCACGGTGATGCGTCCGCCATCGGGAGTGAATTTGATGGAATTGACCACGAGATTGGTGATGACCTGAACCAGACGGTCGGGATCGCATTTGATCAGCGGCAGATGCTCGGCGAGGCGCAGTTCGTGACTCTGTTTGCGGACCGTGAAGAAATATTCGATCTCCTTGAGGGCCTGGCGAATCACCTCATTGATATCGACCACCCGCTCGCGCAGACGCAGGGCATGGCTGTCGAGCATCGAAACGTCGACCATGTCGCGGACGATATTGGAGAGGCGGTTGGCGGCCTCGTCGATGTGCTGCAGCATCGGCAGAGCCTCTTCACCGACAACGTCAGCCATTTCGTCAAGCAGGATATCCGAGTAGCCGAGAATCACGGTCAGAGGGGTCTTCAACTCGTGGGAGGCGAGGCCGAGGAAGGAGTCTTTCATCTGGTTGAGCCGCTGCAACTCGGCGGTACTGCGCTCGAGGTTTTCGGTGATTTCCCGCTCCCGGGTGACGTCGCGGTAGGTCATCTGGGTCATGCGTTTGCCGTCGCGACCGACTACCGGTGAACCCTTGCCCCAGGCAATCAGCCGGGTGTGGTCCGAGGGGCGAGTGAAGCGCACCTCGGCTTCATGAAAATTGCCGAGCAAAATACTCTGATGCATTTCGTACTGGTCATCCACATTTTCACATTCCAGCTTTTCCCAGAAGGTGAAGAGATTGGTCCCTTGCACGGCATGACGGGAAACGCCAAAGAAGGCCTCGGCCGCCTTGTTGAGCAGGACCAGGCGATCTTCGTCGTCGCTGACGAGAATGGCGTCGGAGGCATCCTCAAGAAGCGAGCGATACATCTCGCGACTGCGCCCCAGTTCGGTGCCGATCTGCTCCTGACGTTCGTAGGAGAGTTGCAGCTCGCGGTTCGTTTCCTCCAGCTCGCGGTAGCTCTCGCTGATCTGCTCGTCACGCTGGCGCAAAGAGGCCGCCATTTCCTGCAACGCTGTACCGAGCTCAGAAAAGTCGGGAGTGGACATGGGCGGGACGACGACCTTGAAGTTGCCACCGGCGATTTCCTTGGCCACATCGCACAGTCGATGAATCGGCCCGACCAGGTCACGGCGGGTAAAAAGGAAGACCAGCCCGAAAATGACCAGAAAGGCAAGACCGAAAATGATGAAGGCCCGTTGCAGGGCCTTGGCGGTACGGGCCTCAAGCACCGAATCAGGAAAACCGATACGGATGCGTCCGGACAGGTTGCCGGAAGCATCGAAAATGGGCAGGGAAAGGTCGTAAATCTGCCCCCAGCGCGGGGTCATGAGGAGGGAGGTGGAATCGGAGATCGCCTTGAGAAACTGGACGCCGGTAAAAAAGTGAAAGGAGGGATCGCTGGAATAAAGCGGTTGGCCGACGGAGTTTTCAATCAGACAATAGTTGATTTCCGGATCGCTGCCGACAATCTCCTGACAGCGGGCATTGATCCCCTCCAGTTCGTCGAGGGGCAGGCCCAGGGCCAGAACCTTTTCGACGGAGGTCTTGAGCTCGGTGGCGACACTCTGACAGCGCAAGAGCAGACCGTCCCGGTAGTCACGCCGGAAACCCTCGATATTCAATGCCGTGTTAATCCCGATGGTCAATCCGAGAATCAGAAAGACAAAAATCAGGATACGTTTTTCGAGGGTACTTTTCATCGTCGCGACAAACCGCCGTCCCTTGCAGAAATCCAAAAGCCGCCACTAGTCGTGACTAGCAAACCGCCTGATGCGCATGAAAAAAGCTGGAAAAGCGTGATGAAACACGGAAGTGGAACGAAAAAACCAGTTGCCTTTTCGATCATCTCGGGTAGACTCTGGGACTCGAAATGTGGCAGTTTTCGAATCGAGAATGTCGTCCTTTTTACCACAGCCGCCCTTGCCAATTCAACGATTCATTCATGGGACTCCAATGAAAAAAGGTTGACGAGTCCCCTCTCTTTGACTATCATGCCGCACGTTTAACTTCTTTAAGTCCCCGTTTTAGAAGAACTATCCTAAGCCCTTCTCAATTATTAAAAAGACTTTTCCCAAAAAGGAGAGCACCCATGGCCATCAAAGTAGCGATCAACGGTTTCGGACGCATCGGCAGAAACTTCTTCCGCGCGGCCGCCGCTTCGAAAACTCTCGAAATCGTCGCCGTCAACGACCTGACCGATGCGGCGACCCTCGCCCATCTGCTTAAATATGACTCGGTTCATGGCGCCTTCAAGGGCAAGGTCGAAGCCGGCAAGGATGAAATCATCGTTGACGGGAAGGCGATCAAGGTCCTCAAGTCGACCGACCCCGCCGCTCTCCCCTGGAAGGAACTTGGCGTCGAGATCGTCATTGAATCGACCGGCCGCTTCACCGACAAGGCGTCGGCCGGCAAACACCTCCAAGCTGGCGCCAAAAAAGTCATTATCAGCGCTCCCGGCAAGGATGTCGATCTGACCGTCTGTATGGGGGTCAACGAGCAGGATTACGATCCGGCCAATCACCACATCATCTCTAACGCCTCCTGCACCACCAATTGTCTGGCCCCGGTGGCCAAGGTGCTGCTCGAAAACTTCGGCATCGTCAAGGGGATGATGACCACCATCCATTCCTACACCAACGACCAGATGATCCTCGACCTGCCCCACAAGGATCTGCGCCGCGCCCGCGCCGCCGCGTTGTCGATGATTCCGACCACCACCGGTGCCGCCAAGGCCGTTTCCCTGGTGCTCCCTTCCCTTAAAGGAAAACTGGACGGCATCGCCGTGCGCGTTCCCACCCCCAACGTCTCGCTCGTCGACCTGGTGGTGGAAACCGAGAAGGCGACCAGCATCGACGAGGTGAACGCCGCATTCAAAAAAGCCGCCGATGGCCCGCTCAAAGGGATCCTGACCTACTGCGAAGAACCGCTGGTCTCCTGTGATTTCAATGGCTGCCCCGCCTCCTCGACGGTCGATGCCGACTCCACCAACGTTATCGGCGGCACCATGGTCAAAGTCATGTCCTGGTACGATAACGAGTGGGGCTACTCCAACCGGGTGCTCGACCTGGTCAATTTTATCGCGGCCAAGTAACCCCCTTCCGCCACATCCATAGAGGGCAGGATCGCTAGATCCTGCCCTTTGTTTTACCTATCCCCTTTGGAGACGTGACGATGTTCAACAAAGTGACCGTTCAGGATCTGGATCTCAAAGGCAAGCGGGTCTTCTGCCGGGTCGATTTCAATGTCCCCCTCGACGACCAGCGTTCCATTACCGACGACACCCGGATCGTCGCCGCTCTACCGACCATCCGCCACATCGTGGAGCAGGGCGGCCGACTGATTCTCGCTTCCCATCTCGGCCGCCCCAAGGCTCAGGTCAACCCCAAATACAGCCTGGCGCCGGTCGCGCCCTATCTCTCCAAACTTCTCGACCGCAAGGTAACGATGGCGCCGGACTGCATCGGTGCGGAAGTGGAAAAGCTGGTCGCGGCCATGCAGGACGGCGATATCCTGTTATTGGAAAATGTCCGTTTTCACGCCGGCGAGGAAAAGAACGATTCCGCCTTTGCCGCGCAACTTGCGGCCCTCGGCGAGGTCTACGTCAACGACGCCTTTGGCGCCGCCCATCGCGCCCACGCTTCCACCGAAGGGGTTGCCCGACTGCTTAAGCCGGCGGCAGCCGGTTTTCTCATGGAAAAGGAACTGCGTTATCTTGGCCAGGCCCTGGCCGCTCCGAAGCGACCCTTTGTCGCCGTGCTCGGTGGCGCCAAAGTCAGTGACAAGATCACCGTCATTGAGAACTTGCTCGGCAAGGTCGATGCGCTGCTGATCGGCGGCGGCATGGCCTACACCTTCCTCAAGGCCCAAGGGATCGCCATCGGCAAATCCCTGGTCGAAGAAGACCGCCTCGATCTGGCGCGGGATCTGCTGGCCAAAGCCGCCGCCCGGAAAGTTCAGATGCTCCTTCCCGTCGACCACGTCATGGCCGCCGAGTTCAAGGCGGATGCTGAAGCGGTCGTATCCGAAGGCAGCGCCGTCCGTGAAGGATTGATGGCCCTGGACATCGGCCCCAAGAGCATCGCCGCCTACACTGCGGTGTTGAAGGAGGCCGCCACCGTCGTCTGGAACGGTCCGATGGGGGTCTTCGAATTTCCCGCCTTCGCCGCCGGCACCATGGCCGTCGCCCGGACGCTGGCCGAAACGGACTGCCTTTCCATCATCGGCGGCGGTGACTCGGTGGCGGCCGTCAACCAGTCGGGACTGGAAGAGCACATGACCCACATCTCCACCGGCGGCGGCGCCTCCCTGGAGTTCCTCGAAGGTCGGGAACTGCCCGGCGTTACCGCTCTGACGGATAAAGCCTGATCTTCAATGCGGGTCGGCCGTTATTCCGGCCCCAGTTCCCTGCCCTAAGGGATATTTCACGGAGGATTTTACATGCGCAAGCCCATGATCGCCGGCAACTGGAAGCTGCACAAAACCATCGGTGAAGCCCTCGACCTGGCTTCCGCCCTCAAACAGGAAACCGCTGAGATCGATGATATCGACATCGTCATCGCCCCGGTCTTCACCTCGCTGGCCAAGGTCGCCGAGCAACTGGTCGGCTCAAACATCGCCCTAGCCGGACAGAACTGCCATCCCGCCGCTTCCGGTGCTTTCACCGGCGAGGTCTCCCCGGCTTTGCTGCGGGATGCCGGCTGCCGCTACTGTATTGTCGGCCATTCGGAACGGCGTCAGCTTTTCGGCGAGACCGATGCCTTCATCAATGAAAAAGTCCGGTCCTTGCTCGCTGCAGGACTGGACGTCATCTTCTGTATTGGCGAAACCCTGGAAGAGCGGGAAGGCGATCAGATGTACGAGGTCCTTGCCACGCAGGTGCGTGAGGGCTTGCGCGACATCACCGCCGCGCAGATGTCCCAGGTTGTGGTCGCCTACGAGCCGGTCTGGGCGATCGGCACCGGCAAGACCGCCAGCAATCTGCAGGCCGAGGAAGCCCATGCTTTCGTTCGCGGGCTGCTGCGGGGCCTGTACAGCGAAGAAGTCGCCGAGAGCACGCGCATTCTTTATGGCGGCAGCGTCAAACCGGACAACGTCGACGGCCTCATGGCGCAGATGGATGTGGACGGCGCTCTGGTCGGCGGCGCCAGCCTCAAGGCCGATGATTTCCTGCGCATCATCCGCTTTCGGCGGAGTCCCAGCGCGTAAGATTAATGCTTTGCGGAACGGACGAATCGTGATAATGTGCGTGGTCCTGTTTTCATGTCACCTGAAGGAGCTTAACCCATCATGACCACTTTTCTTATTGTCCTGCATATTGTCGTCTGCCTGGCCCTGATCGCCATTGTCCTGCTGCAAGGGGGCAAGGGGGCCGAAATGGGCGCCTCCTTCGGCGCCGGCGGCAGCCAGACGGTCTTTGGCGCCTCCGGCGGCCAGAGCTTCATGGGCAAACTGACCGCGGCGGCGGCCATTATCTTCATGCTGACCAGCCTGACCCTCGCCTACTTTTACGGCCAGCCCGGCGGTAGCAGCATCATGCCCTCCAGCGTTGTAACCGCAACCCCTCAGGCCGAACCTGTTCCCGCCACCGAACCGGCTGCGGAATCCGCTGTCGCTCCGGCCTCTGAACCGGCGACGACGGAAGCCACTCCCGCGACCGGCGACGCCCCTGTCCAGGCCAATCCGGACGCGGAAAAAAATTAACAACGCGCCGATTTAATGTTGACACAAACAGCCTGAATCAGTATAAATACATCCGCTTCGCCGAAGTGGTGGAATTGGTAGACACGCCATCTTGAGGGGGTGGTGGCCAACTGGTCGTGCGAGTTCGAGTCTCGCCTTCGGCACCAAAAAACAGAGCAACCCGCGATCCCTGATCGCGGGTTTTTTTTGTGCAAAAAACCGCTGATCAACATGCGAAAATCTCGCCGTGCCGCCAGCAAAAGAAAACCGCTTTTGATGAGTCCGGCCTGTCGATTTTACCTTGATTTCCGCGCACGCCTTTAGTAGTATCCCCACATTGCACCCTTGGTTCCCCAAAAAAACCAGGGGTTTTAGCCCCGTGATACCCCTCCTTCACGGGGCATTTTTTTATCTACCGCCGCACAGCCTCTCCCCCCTTGTCAAAGCCCTCCCTGTTGCTAGACTCATGAAAACCATTTTTCTGGAGTCGGCATGTCTAAATTTCCTTACGATCCCGCGAATTTCCCCAAGGTCACCCTCGTCAACCGTCTTGCCGAAGAAAAGAGCCCCTATCTGCTTCAACACGCGCCCAACCCCGTTCACTGGCAGCCCTGGGACGAGGCGACCTTCGCCCTGGCCCGGAGAAGTAACCGGCCGGTCTTCCTTTCCATCGGCTATGCGACCTGTCACTGGTGCCACGTCATGGAACGGGAATCTTTCGAAGACGACGAGGTTGCCGCGCTGCTCAACGCCGGATTCATCCCGGTCAAGGTCGATCGGGAGGAACGCCCGGATATCGACCAGACCTACATGACCGTATGTCAAATGATGACGGGCCAGGGGGGCTGGCCCCTGACCTTGGTTCTAACCCCGGAAAAGGAGCCCTTTTTTGCCGCGACCTATCTGCCTCGCGAAAGCCGCCCCGGACAACCGGGACTGATCTATCTGCTACAGCGGATTGCCGAAGCCTGGCGTGGAGACGAGTCCGGGATTCGGCACAGCGCCGGGCAGTTGTGCCAAGCCCTGGCGGATATCCGTGATCCTAAACGAGAAGCTCAACCATTGAACGATGCGCCCCTGCGCCGCGCGCTGGATGAATACCGCCGGGACTACGATGCCGACTGGGGCGGCTTCGGCGCTGCCCCCAAATTTCCCGCCCCCCACAACCTGTCTCTGCTTGTGCGTCTGGCGCGCCGCTTCGACCATCCCGAGGCGACAGCGATGGTCCTGCATACCCTGCGCGCCATCCGACAAGGGGGCGTTTACGACCAACTCGGCTACGGCCTGCATCGTTACGCTGTCGACCGTCAGTGGCACATTCCCCACTTTGAAAAGATGCTCTACGACCAGGCGACATTCATTCTCGCCGCGGTGGAAGCCTATCAGGCTACCGGCGCCGAGGATCTGCTCGCTACGGCACGGGACACCGCCGCTTATCTTCTCGCTGAACTCGTTGACGACCTGGGGGCCTTTCACTGCGGCGAAGATGCCGATTCCGAAGGGGCTGAGGGGACCTATTATCTCTGGCGGAACGAAGAGATCGAGGCCATTCTTGGTCGAGAGGATGCCGTGCTATTTTTTGCGGCTTATGGCCTGGAAGGGGAAAAGGGTCTGCGCGAGGGGATGGTCCTTCGCCAAGCCCTCCCCTTCGAAGCGCTTGCGACCTCCCCAAAACTCGATTTGGCGACGCTTACGGCCCGTCTTGACCAGGCCCGGCGACAACTTCTGGCGGTGCGTCAGAAACGGGTGCGCCCCTTTCGCGACGATAAGATTCTTGTCGCCTGGAACGGTCTAGCGATCGCCGCCCTCGCCCGACTCGGCGCTGTTACCGGTGACATCGAGCTAATCCAGGCAGCACGCCGCGCCGCCGTTTTCATCGGGACGCACCTGCGCCGATCTGACGGCCGCCTGCTGCGCCGCTGGCGGGAGAATCAGGCGGCCATTCCCGGTTTTCTCGAAGATTATGCGTTTTTCGCCTGGGGGCGACTTGAGCTCTTTCTGGCGGATTTTCGCGAGAAGGATCTGGATGACGCCCTGACCCTGACGAAAGAGATGCTGAAACTCTTTGATGACGGCCAAGGCGGACTTTTCGATGAAGCAAGCGATGCCGAAGAGATCCTCGACCGTTCCTGTAATCCCATGGACGGCGCCCTCCCCTCGGGCTCGTCCGTCGCCGCCGCCAATCTCCTGCGTCTGGGCCGGCTCCTCGAGCGCCGGGATCTCGAAGCACGGGGAGAAACCCTTCTAAAAAAAGGAATGGCGGAATTCGTCAAGCATCCCCGGGCCTATGCCCAGCAGTTATGCGCGCTCGACCTGGCCCTTTCCCCGCCACTGGAGATCGTCCTTGCCGCGTCCAGCGAAAGCAGCGAAGTCCGCTCGATGCTCGATGCCGTAAGGCGCCGCTTCCTGCCGGAAGGATTTCTCCTCCTGCACTCCCCCGATACGGACGAAGGAACGAAACGGATTCCTTTCCTTGGGGGAAAAACCGCCAAAGATGGAGAAGCCCGTGCCTACCTTTGTCGCGACCGCAGCTGCCGAGCCCCCGTCGTCGGCCTGCAGGCATTCCAGATCCTGCTCGATGAAATCGACAGCTGATCGATCACGGGTGTCAAAAAAATTCCACTCGTAACGAGATAAATGACGTTCGTCTAAGTTCGTTAAAAAACCGGGGAAAGAAAAGATAGAAGCGAAAAGACGTAGACGGAATCCGGCAATTTCCCGATCATTTTTTGATCTTCTGTTCATCCGCATCGGCAGGACAATCGGTCAGCTAATTATTTCAGGCACTTAGAAGCTGAGACAAACTCCAACTAAAGGGCTTCTTGGGCCTGAACAGAATCGTTCATTCCCTTTATTCGGATGGCCTGATTGTTGCAAATCCTTAAGGAATCTCAACTGGATCAACCAGCGGCCAACCCCGGGGATTTTTCATGAAATTTTCGCGTACTTTCTTCACTGTTCTGAGTTTCGGACTAATTCTGCATTTTGCCCAGCTTTCCGCCTGGTCTTTCGACCTGGGCACGAAAATGCGCATCAACGGCTTTCTTTCTCAAGGCTACATCAAAAGTCAGGACAATAACTTTTTCGGCGAGTCAAAAGACGGATCCTTCCAGATTAATGAATTCGGCCTGACCCTCAACGGCGAAATCACCGACAACCTGCGCGTTGGACTGCAGCTTCTGTCCCGGGATCTCGGCGCCGAAGGCAACAACAAGATCAATATCGACTGGGGGATGGCCGATTATCGTTGGCGTGACTGGCTCGGCGTCCGCCTCGGCAAGGTCAAGCTACCGATCGGCCTCTACAACCAGGGGCGAGATTCGGATTTTCTGCGCCCGACGGTCTTCCTGCCGCAGAGCATCTACGACGAAAACAAACGGAACCTGGTGGTCGCTGCCACCGGCGGCAGTATCTACGGCAACCTCTCCTTTGGCGCCAGCGGCGATCTCGAATATCAGGCCTATTACGGCGAGGTCAATTTCCCCGAAGACTCGGGCCAGGCCCGGGGCATGCGTGCCCTGGGAGAAAAAATGGCCGGCAAAGCCGGACGGCGCGTGACTGCTTTCGAGTCGGACAACCGCTATGTTTACGGTGGTTCGCTGATCTACTCTCCGCCGGTGGAAGGCCTGCGCCTGGGCGTCTCTTATTTCACCGGCAAAAGTGAGTTCGATTTCAAGCTGCGCAACCGGGACGGCTCCATCTTTCGCGCGGAAGCCTCGGGCAACATGAAGGACTTTATCGTCTATTCCGCCGAATATGCCCGGGAAAGCTGGCAAATCTCCGCCGAGTACATGGAAGCCACGGGCGATCGCGTCGTCTTCGACAACGATGTTCCCGACGGCCGTTCCCAGGGGGGGTATGTGCAGGTTAGCTACCGCCTGATCGATCCGGTGGTTATTTACGCCCTTTACGACGTCTTCTACGCGGATAAGGATGACCGTGACGGAAGCGAACTGGAGGCGAGAGGAGAACTGGATTACCTGGGCTGGCGCAAGGATTTTGGCCTGGGCCTGCGCTGGGATGTGAACGATAGCTGGGTACTCAAAGCGGAATGGCACAAGGTCGACGGCGCCGGCCTGCAACTGCCACTCTTCAACCCACCACCGGAAGGGGTCAAGCGGGACTGGTACTATTATGTCCTGAAGGCCTCTTACAACTTCTAGGGAGGATCGAGATGACCGACATTCGCATCATTTCGATTCTGCTTCTGCTCCTCTGGTCCGGGCCGGCCCTGGCGGGAGAAGCGGTCCTGGTGGTTCACCGGGACAACCCGATATCGAGCCTCGAACTCACGGAAGTCCGTAGTATTTTCCTGGGGAAAAAGGTGTTTTGGGACGACGGTAACGCCATCGAGGTGCTGTTGCAGGAATCCGGTGAAACACATCGGAACTTTTCTCAAAACATCCTCGGGAAATCGCCCCGGCAGCTGAGCATGTACTGGAAACGCGTCCTTTTTTCCGGTGAGGGTCTCCCCCCCCGGGAAGTCACTGGCGACGAGGAGATGCTGGAAACAATCGCCGCCAATACCAAGGCCATCGGCTATATCGACAACAGCGTTAACGACAACCGTGTTAAATCCGTTTCCATCATCCGAGAGGAATAAGGTTGAAACTCCTCGGTTCCGTTCGCCATAAAATCTGGTTCTGTGTCAATATCGCCCTGCTCGGGTTTCTGGTGGCGACCGGTTTTGCTCTTTACAGCAATCACCGACTCAAGGATCACCTCACCCATGTGCGCGATCTTGACTTCCATCTGGCGATGCGCTCGGCAGAACTGCTGACGCTCTTCGAAACCCAGCAGGATCTCTACGAAGAGAGTTTCCTTTTTGGCCTGCCTGAGTCGGTAAATAAAGCCAACGGCCTGACTCAGCGCATCCTGGCGATGATGGAGACCCTGTCACACCTCTCCCACGACAGCGACCGACTCCATTCCAAACGCAATGAAAATCTCCATGAAGTCAAAGACGACTATCAGAACTATGCCCAGCGTGCCGTTCAAATCTACCTGCCCCTAGCCGAAGGGGAGGACGCCGGGGAGAAGGTCGCGGAACTGCAACAACTGGCGACGGAACAGCAAAATCTGGACAAACAGTTGCGCTACTTCGCCGAATTTTACCGCAACACCTTTGATGGCCATGTCAGCTCACTGATCACCCTGGCTGGACAGAACAGCTATTGGCTGACGATCTTTTTCCTCGCCCTGCTGACCTTGATCACCCTAGTCGTCAATATCGCCTCGACGCGCATGCTCATCTCGCCCTTGCGCCATATCAAGGATGCAGTCCGGGCTTTTGGCCGGGGACGCCGGGAATTTCCGCAACTGGAAACCATGGATCCCCACGACGATATCGGCGAACTGGGGATTGCCTTTCTGAATATGGCGTCGGAACTGGAAGCCACCACCGTCTCCAAGGCCTATGTCGATTCGATTCTGTACAACATGAACGACAGCCTGATCGTCACCTCCAACCAGTTCCTGATTCGCGGCGTCAACCAGGCCACTTGCGAAATGCTCGACTACCGGGAAAATGAATTGATCGGACAGAATATCGCGCTGATTCTCAAGGATTTTTCTCCGGGCGAACCCGACCCCGAGTTGATCGATGATCTCAACCTGCTGCCACACCTGTGCAGCAACGCCGAGAAAGTTCTCCTGGCGAAAGACGGCAGGGAGATCCCCGTGCTTCTATCTACGGGCTGGCTCAAAGAAGGGGAAAGTGCGGCCGAGGGGCTGGTCTATGTCGCCAAGGACATCACCGAGAGGAAGATGGCGGAACAGAAACTGGAACAGCTGGCCCAGTACGATTTTCTCACCGGATTGCCGAACCGGCTGGTCTTCAACGACCGCCTGCGCCAGTCGATGCAACTGGCCCAGCGCGAAGGCCGGCAGCTGGGCTTGATGTTCATCGACCTCGACCGTTTCAAGAGCGTCAACGACACCCTGGGACACGCCGCCGGCGACACCCTGCTCAAGACCCTCTCCCACCGTCTCGGCACCTGCGTCCGCGGGAACGACACCATCGCCCGCCTCGGCGGCGACGAATTCGCCGTGATCCTGGAGAACATCGCCACCCATCAGGATGCCGCCAACACCGCCCGTCGCCTCCTGACCGCTGGCGTTGAACCGGTCATCCACGAAGAGAGCGAGATCTTCACCTCCCTCAGCATCGGCATCGCCCTCTACCCGATGGATGCCGGCAACACTCAAGAACTGCTGAAAAACGCCGACATCGCCATGTACCAGGCAAAACAGGCGGGCGGAAACGACTACCGCTTTTACTCGGGCGAAAGCGATGAAGAGCCCGAAGATAACGACGAAACGATTCGCATGAATGCCCGCTGACGGCAGCTACTTGAGAAAGACCTCGCTCGCCAGATAGGCGTTGTAGCCCAGGTAAACACAGAGCAACGTCCCTCCCTCCCAGCGGTTGATCCGTCCGGGTCCGCGAAATCCCCAACCCATCAGAAAAAGTGAAATCGTCACGCCGCCCATGACCATCAGGTCCCGGGAAAAAACTTCCGGACCGACAGTCAAGGGGTGGATGGCGCCGGCGATACCGACCACAGCCAGGGTATTGAAGAGGTTGGAGCCGATGATGTTGCCGAGAGCGATATCGTGTTCCCCTTTGCGCGCGGCGATCACCGATGACGCCAACTCGGGCAGGGAGGTTCCGACCGCAACGATGGTCAGCCCGATAATCAGATCACTCACCCCCAGAAGATGAGCGATTTCCACAGATCCCCAAACCAGCATGCGGGAACTGGCGATCAGCAGCAAAAGACCAGCCGCCAGCCAGAAAAAAGCCCGATTGATCGGCATGGGGTGGGTGGAAAGTTCCTCTTCGATCTCCGACCCCAGACGATCGACCCGCTTCCGCAAACCTTGCCAAATCGTCCAGCCCATCAAACCGGCGAAAACCAGCAACAAGACCACCGCATCGAACCGGGTGATCGACCCGTCCCACAACTGCCAAGCCGCGAGAACGGTCATTCCGGCAAGTATCGGCAGCTCTTTATGCAGCACTTGGGAATGGACCGCGATGGGACTGATCAATGCCGTCACCCCAAGAATCAGGGCGATATTGGTGATATTCGAGCCGTAGGCGTTGCCGAGAGCGATCCCAGGGTTGCCCTGAGCGGCGGAAATCGCCGAAACCACCATTTCCGGCGCCGAGGTGCCGAAGCCGACGATGACCATACCGATGAGCAACGGCGGCATGCCGTAATGACGGGCAACGCAAGCCGCACCTTCGACGAAGCGGTCCGCGCTCCACACCAGCAAGATGAGGCCGAAGACGATAGCGATAGCAGGAAGGATCATAAACACTCCAATGAATTCAGATAACCGGAATCAAACAAACAGAGAGCAGCGGCCTGGCACAAGCGACCGCGCAAGCTTTTGGGCACCAGGCAAAATACACTATCCGTCAAAGGGGGGCAAAAAGATTCGGGGAAATCAGGCGGGCTATTCCGGTGGGGAATTTTCCAGCAACTCTCTTTCGAGTTCGCGGGAGGTTTTCATCAGCGGGGTCATCGGCAGGAAGCGAAGCTGGTGATCAAGGGAATTTTCGATCAGGGAAAGGGGCCCTTGACGCTCAGCCTTGATCGTTTCGCGCGCCTTGCCGATAGCAACAATCACCCCTTCGAAAAGCAGAGATTTCACATTTACTTTGCCGTTCGCCTGGTTATTGTCCTGCCCCTGTAAGGTTTCGATCTGATTGAGCAACTGTTGTCGCTGGCTTTCGCACTCAGCGAGTTTGGCCGCGAGTTCGGTGATTCGGGCTTTTTCCCCGTCACTCAAGGGCAAACCACTTTCCAGGCGAGCCTTCAATGAACCCAGAATGCTGTTAATTTCGAGCAATTCGGTATTGATCTCATGGAGTTCGTCGCGAGCCTCACAGAGCTTCTCGCGCACGCGGTAGTCGATTCCCGCCTCCAGTTCGGTGCGCAGCCCCGAGGGTGCGCCGACCTTGTTCGCTTCGATACCGCCCAGGGCGATACAATCCCCGCCGGTAATCATCCCCTTGGGGAGGCTGACCAGCCCCAGGCACTTGATCAGGGAATTGCGGATTTCATTCTGCACGAGAACATGGTTGGCGCATTCCACCTCGACATCGTTAAGGAAATGCGCCGTCAAATTACCCCGGCAGAGGATTTTCCCCGTCCCCTTCCCGGCCATGCCGCGCAACTCCACATCCCCTTCGGATTCGATGAGACAGGCCCCGGCAATCCCGCCGATTTTAACGCCCCGCCGCGCTTTGATCTGAAAACCGTCCGGAACATCCCCACGCACCTCGACAAAACCGATAAAATCGATATGCCCGGTTTCCAGGTCGATATCGCCTTCGACCAGATGAATCTCGCTGACTTCGAGCATCTTGCCGTCAAAAACGACTCGCCCTTCCCGTTCGGCATGAATCTGTCTTTGGGCATCGGGGCCGCGCACTCCCTCTCCCAGCTCGAGGGCCAAGGGTTCACCAGCCACAGCCGCCACAACTTCCCCCCGAACTCCCTTGCCGTCCGTTCCCGGAGTGGCGGGGCGCAAGGTTCCGATCAACTGACCCGGCCGGACATTGCCATGAACATTCAACCGGCGAAAGTCGACATGGCCGTCTTCTGCTTCGGAAAAATCAGGACGTTCACGGTAGACCCCGGGCGAAAACTCGACATAGCCATCCTTTCCGGGGAAAGGAAGGGTACCGCGGGCCAAAAGGAGGTTAGAGCAGGACTTTCCGTGTCGCACGGCGTAACAGAGTTCCAGGCACTGTTGCTTGATCAGGCCGTAACGAATGCCAAATTCCTTGAAAATGGCGAGCAGTCGCTCGGGAGAAAGCTCGAGACTCGGTTTTTTAACGACGACCGCCCCTCGGCACTCCAGGCCGTCATTGACCACGACCAGGCGCAAGGCATAGCTGCCGTCGCTGCTCTGCACTGTCAAGGAATTGGGTAGCGGTTCCGCCGTATCGGTCATGCAATATCCCTTTTCGTGGCTATATCGCCGTTTTTTCCATAAATAGCGGTGATTTCACCAGAACAATCACGACCATTAGACTCAATATTTCTAATTAGCAAAAAACGTGCCTCGACATCAATTTTAACCTAAAAGCGATCAGATAAAAGCCAATCGATGTAATAAAGCAGATCAGGAAATGATTTGTCGAGGCGATGGATTTACACCCCGGGGGCTGGGGAGAACTCCCTCAAAAACGGAAGAAAATCAGTCGGAAGGGGCGCATCGATGGTCATGAAGTGGCGGGATTCCGGGGAGAAAAAGCCAAGGCGCGAGGCATGGAGCAGATGGCGCCGCAGGTGAAGACAGCTTCCGCCCAAGGAGAGAGAGGTCGGACCACCGTAAAGCTCATCCCCTAACAGGGGATGGCCCAAGCCGGCAAGATGGGTACGGATCTGGTGGGTGCGCCCGGTTTTCGGTAGGGCTTCGACCAGAGCGAACTGCGCAGCCCGGGAAAGAGTACGAAAATGGGTCTCGGCGATTTGGCCACCGCTGGTGACGGCAATGGTCCGGCCCCGCACACCGGCTTTGAGGCTATTACGCACGGAAAACACGTCTGGGGGATTGCCCGCCACCAGCGCCAGATAGGTCTTTTCGACTTGACGCTGCGCGAACTGACGGGCCAGGTCGCGATTCGTTTCGATATTGAGGGCAAAGAGGAGCACGCCGGTGGTATCCCCGTCGAGGCGATGGAGCAAGATCGGAGTTTCGCCCCCCTCCCCTGCGGCCAATTCTTCACGAACGAGGTCGAGGGCGTTGCCCCGACCGTCCACGGTGGGATGGGAGTGAAACCCCGCCGGTTTGTCGATGGCAAGGAGGCCTTCATCCCGATAAAGGATGTGCAGTTCCGGTTTCGCTGGCGGCGGACTCTCCCCGGCAAGGGTCAAAAAAACCCGTTCATTCCCCCGTAACGAGTAATTGGCGCGGCGTTGCACTCGGCCATCGACAAAGACGCAGCCCCCGTCCAACGCCCGCTTGATGGTCTTGCGCGAAACGCCGGCGAGACATCCGGCAAGAAAAAGGTCGAGACGTGTGCCGGCATCCTTACCCTCAGCGAACAACTCCTCCCGCCGTTTGCTCATGCCAGGGTACCGTGCAAGGCCCCGTCCCGCCAGGCATCAACGGTCACCGGCAGGCGTCTTCCGGCAAGCCGAGCGTTTCCGGGGAAAAGAACATTGAGATAATTACGGGTCAAGCCTCGGCAGGCACCGCGCCCTGCGCCCCTTTCAACGACCACCTCCAGAGTGCGACCGATGAAGCTTTGCGCAAACGCCCGATGCTTTCTCTCCCCCAGTTCCCGCAGTCGCGCGGCCCGCTCCTTGACAATCGCGCCATGCACCTGTCCGGCCATGGCTGCCGCCGGGGTTCCGGGACGGCGGCTGAAGGGAAAAACATGCAGATGGGATACCGGTAACTCCTCGATCAACTGCAGGGTGTGGGCGAATTCGTCATCGCTTTCGCCGGGAAAGCCGGTGATGAGATCAAGCCCGATGGCCGCTTCGGGGAGGCGCCGGTGGATCGTTGTCACCAGGTCGCGAAAGAAACGGGTATCGTAATGGCGATTCATGCGCTGCAGCACGGCATCATCCCCGGCCTGCAAGGGGATGTGAAAATGGGGGCAAAGGATGGCGGAATCGGCGATCCGCTCGATGAGAGAATCGGGAATTTCCGTCGGTTCCAGCGAGCCCAGACGCAGACGCGCAAGTTCCGTTTCCCCTTCGATGCGCTCAACCAGTTCCAACAGCGTCGTGGCCGGGGCCAAATCGAGGCCGTAACCGCCGATGTGGATACCGGTCAGCACCACTTCGGTATAGCCCCGCGCCGTCAGCGACCGAATCTGCTCGACAACCTCGTCCGCCCGGACCGAACGGCTACGCCCCCGGGCATAGGGGATGATGCAGTAGGAACAGAAAGCGTTACAGCCATTCTGGATCTGGACAAAGGCCCGGCTGCGTTCGGCAAAAGCGGTCAACGGCAAAGGAACCGCCTCCGTTTCGGCAGAAATATCGGAGACAGCGACGCGCGTCCCCTCCCCGGCCTCTTCAAGAAAGTCGAGAAAATTCCTCTTTTCGGCATTGCCGAGAACCACGGCGACGCCGGGGATATCCCGCAACGCCTGGGGGTCGACCTGAGCGTAACAGCCCGTCACCACCACCCGACAGTCAGGATTGAGCCGCCGGGCCTTGCGGATCAGGTTGCGGGACTGGGAATCGGTGGCGGCGGTCACCGTGCAGCTGTTGACGATGACCAGGGACGCCCCGGCGGCGAAAGGCACAACGGTGAATCCGACGGCATTCAGCCGTTCTTCCATGGCCGCCGACTCGAACTGGTTGGTCTTGCAGCCCAGGGTGGCGATGGCGACGGTCCGGCTCAAGCGATCCACCCTCCGCCCACAACCCGGTAGCCGTCGTAGAAGACCGCCGCCTGCCCGGGAGTCACGCCGTTTTGCGGCGTATCGAAGACGACACAGGCCTCGTCATGCTCCAGCGGCGTCACCGTCGCCGGCACTTCATGATGACGGTAGCGAATGCGACAGGCCATACGCAGCTCCCCTGGTGGCGCCGCGAGACTCCAGGTGACTTCCCGCAACCGCAGTTCGCGCACCGCTAGATGGGGCTTTTCCCCGACCACAACCCGTTTGTTCGCGGCATCGATAGCGACCACGTACAGAGGTTCGGACCAGGCCAGCCCCAGCCCCTTGCGCTGACCGATGGTGTAGCGGTAGGTGCCCCGGTGGCGACCGAGGACCTGCCCCGAGACATGGACAATTTCACCGTCCATGTGCCCGCCGCCGCGCTCCTCTTCAAGAAAACGCACGTAGTCGCCATCGGGAACGAAACAGATATCCTGACTTTCCGCCTTCTCCGCCACCCGCAGATTGAGCCGGGCGGCATGGGCACGCACCTCTTCCTTGCTCATTACACCGAGGGGGAAGATGACCCGTGCCATCTCTTCCTGGGTCAGAGTGAAGAGAAAATAGCTCTGATCCTTGGCCGGATCGAGCCCTTTACGCAAGACGAAGCCCTCCGGCTCGCGCTCGATACGGGCATAATGGCCGGTGGCGAGGAGATCGGCCTCCAGTTCCCGCGCCCGCCGCAACAGCAGCTCGAATTTGAGTCTCTGATTACAGAGCACGCAGGGATTGGGGGTGCGGCCGGCGAAGTAGTCGTCGCAGAAGCGGTCGATGACCTGCCGCTGGAAATCCTTTTCAAAATTCACCACATAAAAAGGGATATCGAGGCTTTCCGCGACCCTTCGGGCGTCGTGGACATCGTCGTGGGAACAACAGCTGCCGCAGGTTTCGCCATTTTTTTCCGCGAAAGAGGAATAGTCCCAGATCTGCATGGTCATGCCGATCACTTCATGCCCCTGCTCCTTGAGCAGAGCGGCCGTGACGCTGGAATCGACCCCGCCGCTCATGGCGACGACAATACGTTTTTTCGTTGCGGACATCGTTGCTTGTCCCCTGATCTTTGGGCTTTAAGATGAGTGGGTGAGTGGCGTGGAAGTTGGTCCGAGCGTGCTAAAAGGAAAAGTCAAAACATCCACACCCGCCGGGCATGGATGCTTTGACTTTATCGATGGTACTGAACGGCGAAACCCGGCAAGGGCAAAACTAACGGAGGGTGCCGATGATCGTCTCGCCGGCAACGGTGCGATCGCCGAGACGAACGGAAACTTCGCTGCCGGCGGGAAAATAGACGTCGACCCGGGAACCGAAGCGGATCAGGCCGTAACGCTCCCCCTTTTCCAGAAGATCACCGACTTTGGGATAGGTAACGATGCGGCGGGCGATGAGACCGGCAATCTGGACGAAAAGCAGGCGCTGACCATTGGCCGTCTCGAGCACGATCCCTCCCTGCTCATTGTCCAGACTGGCCTTGTCGAGAGAGGCATTGAGAAACTGCCCCTTGTTATAGAACATATCGACGACCTTGCCGGAAAAGGGCGCCCGGTTGACATGAACGTTGAAGACCGACATGAAGATGCTGACCTTGACCGCCTCCCCCTTGAAACAGCGCTCCTCCTGGACTGGGCCGACAAAGACGACCTTGCCGTCGGCCGGAGCCACCACGGCATCGTCCTGGCTCGGCACGACCCGCTCGGGGTTGCGGAAGAAATAGACGCTGAAGAGGGTCAGACAGAGGCAGAGAAAGGTCAGGAAACCCCAGCCGAGCAAGGCCAGGATCAAGGTCACGAAAGCGAAAAGGCCGATAAAGGGATAACCCTCCACCGCCACCGGCTGATTGTGATTTTTCATGAAGGTCGTTTCCCCATAGAAAAACCCGGCGGCACGAGGGACTCGGCCGCCGGGTCGTCTGTGATTCGAGCCGATTAGTTGCGCTCTTTATCCACCATTTTGTTCTTGCCGATCCAGCTCATCATGCCACGCAGACGCTCGCCGACTTCTTCGATCTGATGGGCCGCGCCTTTACGCCGCAGAGCGTTGAGCACCGGCTTGTTGGCGCGGTTTTCCAGCATCCACTCGCGAGCGAATTCGCCGTTCTGGATCTCTTCCAAAATCTTTTTCATCGCCACTTTGGTCTCGCTCGTGACGATGCGGGGACCGCGGGTGAAATCGCCGTACTCGGCGGTGTTGGAAATGGAGTAGCGCATGTTGGCGATACCGCCTTCATACATCAGGTCAACGATCAGCTTGAGCTCGTGCAGGCACTCGAAGTAGGCCATTTCCGGCGCATAGCCGGCTTCCACCAGAGTCTCGAAACCAGCCTGGACCAGCGCCGTGGCGCCGCCGCAGAGAACCGCCTGCTCGCCGAAGAGGTCGGTCTCGGTCTCTTCCTTGAAGGTGGTCTCGATGATCCCGGCGCGGCCGCCGCCGATGCCGCTGGCATAGGCCATGGCCACGTCCTTGGTATTGGCCGAGGGGTCCTGCTCGACGGCGATCAGGCAGGGAACGCCGCCGCCCAGCTGGTACTCATGGCGCACGGTGTGGCCGGGCCCCTTGGGGGCGACCATGAAGACGTTGATGTCCTTGCCAGGAACGATCTGGCCGTAGTGGATGTTGAAGCCGTGGCCGAAACCGATGTAGCTGCCCGGCTTGAGAAAGGGGCCGATCTGCTCGCGGTAGATGTCCCCCTGCAGTTCGTCCGGCAGCAGGATCATGATGACGTCGGACGCCTTGACCGCGTCCTGTGTGGTCATCACAGTGAAACCGGCCTTTTCGGCCTTGACCCAGTTCGCGCCGCCCTTGGGGGCCTCGGCGATAATGACCTCGATACCGCTTTCCTTCAGGTTGTTCGCATGGGCATGGCCCTGGCTGCCATAACCGATGATGGCGATCTTCTTGCCTTTGAGAACACCCAGGTTGGCATCCTTGTCGTAATAAACCTTCATTAGTTCTTTCCTCCTCGTGGCGGGACCGTTCAAGTCCCGGAAATTTGGCCCATACTTATAACATAATGCAAGGGCTCCGCGCTATGATTTTTCCTCGTAACGCTTCGCCCTTGCGTCGCTTCGTTGTCTTCACCGTCCGTTTTGTCAGCTGTTGCGCCAGCCCTTGGGACCGCGCCCGAGAACGACCGGGCCGCTGCGCACCAGTTCCTTGATCCCCATCGGTCGCAGTAATTCGACCACCGCATCGATCTTCGACGGCGAACCGGTCACTTCGATGGTGTAGGAGCGGGGAGTGACATCGACGACCTTGGCACGGAAGATGTCGACGATACGCAACACTTCGGCGCGGGTTCCTTCCTCGGCCGTCACCTTGATCATCCCCATCTCCCGCTCGATGAAATCCTGGCCGGTGAAATCGATGATCTTGATGGTGTCGATCAGTTTGTTCAGCTGTTTGGTGATCTGCTCCAGAACCTGGTCGTCGCCGCTGGTGACGATGGTCATGCGGGAGATGGTGGGATCGAGAGCCGGCGCCACGGAGAGGCTTTCGATATTGAAGCCCCTTCCGGAAAAGAGTCCGGCGACCCGACTCAGAACCCCGAACTCATTCTCCACGAGCACGGAAATGGTGTGTTTCATAGCAAAAAACTCTCCTCAAAAAAGGCTGTCGGGTCCGGCTCAGGAAGCCAGCACCATTTCGTTGAGCCCGGCACCGGCCGGCACCATCGGCATAACGTTTTCCTCGCGGGAAATCTTGAACTCCATAATGACCGGCCCCGGGGTCTCGAGAGCCTTGCGGATGACCTCCTCGACCTCTTCGGGCTTGGTCGCCCTCAGGCCAGTAGCGCCGTAGGCCTCGGCCAGCTTGACGAAGTCGATGGGCAGTTCCATACAGGTCTGACTGTAGCGGTTATGGAAGAAAAGATGCTGCCACTGGCGAACCATGCCGAGGAAGTTGTTGTTGAGAATGACAATCTTTACCGGCAGGCGATACTGAACCAGGGTCGCCAGTTCCTGGGAATTCATCTGAAAGGAACCGTCGCCGGAGATATCGATGACCTGCCGCTCGCGAAAGGCCGCCTGGGCGCCGAGGGCCGACGGTAGGCCGTAGCCCATGGTGCCGAGTCCGCCGGAAGAGAGGAAGGTGCGTGGTTGGCTGAAATCGAAGAACTGGGCGGTCCACATCTGGTGCTGGCCGACTTCGGTCGTGATGATGGCATCGTCCCGGGTCAGTTCGCGCAGTTTTTCGATGACGAACTGGGGCTTGATGATGGTCTTCGAAGCCTTATAGCTCATCGGATGCTGGGTCTTCCAGCCATTGATTTCTTGTCGCCAGCCTTCGGTCGCTTCGACCAGGGCTGGGATTTCTTCTTTGCGCTCACCCAGCTTGCTCACCAGTTTTTTCAGCACATCCTTGAGATCGCCGACGATCGGAAGGTCGACCCGCACATTCTTCTTGATCGAGGTCGGATCAATGTCGATATGGATGATCTTGGCGTGGGGGGCGAAGGTGGCGATTTTGCCGGTAACCCGATCGTCGAAGCGCGCACCGACGGAGATCAGCAGGTCCGAGTTGGTCACCGCCATGTTGGCATAATAGGTGCCGTGCATGCCGAGCATCCCCAGAGACAGGGGGTGTTTCTTGGGAAAAGACGCCATCGCCATAAGCGTGGTGGTGACCGGCGCCTGGATCAGTTCGGCCAACTGCATGAGCTCTTGCGAGGTATTGGAGAGGGTAACGCCCCCCCCCACATACAACACCGGCTTGCGGGCGGCCATGATCATTTTGGCGGCGTTCTCAATCTGCCGTACGTTGCCGCTGTAGGTCGGCTTGTAGCCGCGCAGTTCCACGGTTTCCGGATACTCAAACTCGGCCGTGGCGACCTGCACGTCCTTGGGGAGGTCGACCAGTACCGGGCCGGGCCGGCCAGTACGGGCGATATAGAAAGCCTGCTTGATGATGCGGGCCAGATCATTGACATTCTTCACCAGGTAATTGTGCTTGGTAATGGGCCGGGTGATGCCGATCACATCCGCTTCCTGGAAGGCATCGTTGCCGATCAGGGGCGTCGGCACCTGCCCGGTGATGATGACCATAGGGATGGAATCCATGTAGGCGGTGGCGATGCCGGTGATGGTGTTGGTGGCGCCAGGGCCGCTGGTGGCAATAGCCACCCCGACCTTGCCGCTGGCCCGGGCGTAGCCGTCGGCAGCATGGACCGCGGCCTGCTCATGACGGGTCAGGATGTGCTTGATCGGCGAATCCATCAGGTCATCGTAGATGTTGATGACCGTCCCGCCGGGATAACCAAAGATGGTGTCCACCCCTTCCAGGCGCAGGCATTCGAGTAAAATCTGTGAACCGGTCTTTTTCACGAAAAGATCTCCTCCAGGGTTTTTAAAACACTATCGGGAGCGGCCCGCCACTTCCCCGTCGGCGGGCCGCTGACTCAATCGGCTTTACAGATAGCGCCAGTGTTGGCCGAGGTCACCACGGCGGCGTAGCGGGCCAGCCAGCCCGTTTTGATTTTTGGCTCGGGCCGGCTCCAACGGGCCCGGCGTTCGGCCAGCACGACGTCGTCAACCTGCAGCTTGAGCGCGCGATTGGGAATATCGAGCTCAATGGTGTCCCCGTCTTCGACCAGGGCGATCGGACCGCCCACCGCCGCCTCGGGGGAGACATGGCCAATGCAGGGGCCACGGGTGCCGCCGGAAAAACGGCCATCGGTAATGAGCGCCACACTATCGCCCAGCCCGAGACCCATGAGGGTCGCCGTCGGCGCCAGCATTTCGCGCATGCCGGGGCCACCCTTGGGGCCTTCGTAACGGATCACGACCACATCGCCGGCCACTACCTGCCCGCCCATGAGCGCCGTCATCGCCGCTTCTTCCGACTCAAAGCAACGGGCCTTGCCGGAAAAGCGCATCATCTTCTCCGAGACCCCGGACTGCTTGACCACCGCCCCATCGGGGGCGAGGTTGCCGGAGAGAATGGCGAGACCACCCTCGGCCCGAATCGGGTCGCTGACCGGATGCACCACTTCTTCGTCGACATCGGCGACGCTGGCGATAATCTGTTGGGTCGACAGTCCGGTCAGGGTCGGGTTGTCTTGGATGAGATCACGCAGCTGATAGAGGACGGCGGCGACACCGCCAGCGGCATCGAGATCCTCCATGAAATGCTTGCCCCCAGGATTCATCGAGGCCAGCTGCGGCGTGGTGCGGCCGAGACGATCGAATTCTTCCAGAGGCAGATCGACTCCGGCCTCACGGGCGATGGAGAGCAGATGCAGAACGGTGTTGCTCGAACCGCCCAAGGCCAGATCGACGCGGATAGCATTCTCGAAGGCGGCCTTGGTCAGAATTTGGCGCGGGGTGATGTTATCCCGTACCAATTCGACGATCCGCTCCCCCGAAGCAAAGGCGATGCGCTTTTTCAGGGAGGAGACGGCCAGGGCAGTGCCGCAGCCCAGCAGGCTCATACCCAGGGTCTCGGTGAGGATCGCCATGGTGTTGGCGGTAAAGAGCCCCTGGCAGGAACCGGCGGTGGGACAGGCGTGCTCCTCGCACTGCATTAGTTCCTTTTCGTCGATGACCCCGGCCTTGTAACGGGCCATGGCCTCGAAGGTGTCGGTGACGAAAGAGAAGCGCCGCCCCTGACGGCCGGTGCCGGTCATCATCGGCCCGGCGGTGACGACGATGCAAGGGATGTCGAGACGCGCAGCAGCCATGAGCATGCCCGGGGTGATCTTGTCGCAATTGGTGAGTAGCACCAGACCGTCGAGACGATGGGCCTCGGCCACCGACTCGATCATGTCGGCGATCAGTTCCCGGGTCGGCAGGGAATAGTGCATCCCCTTGTGTCCCATGGCGATGCCGTCGCAGACCCCGGGGATGCCGAAAAAGAAAGCGTGGCCACCACCGGTATGGACCCCTTTTTCGATGAAACGCTCCAATTCACGCATCCCGGTATGGCCGGGAATCAGATCGGTAAAAGAGGTGGCGATCCCGATAAAGGGGCGGTTCATCGAGCTGTCGGGAAGTCCGGTTCCTTTGAGCAGAGCCCGGTGCGGGGTGCGTTCGAAGCCCTGGGTAATGGCGTCACTGCGTTTGGCGGTCATAGATCAAAATCCTTCCAACACTATATATGAGATAAACAAAGTACCGGAGCCAAAAACAACAAATATAGGCCCGGCAAAAACGATTCGGGCTAAATAAACACCCTTTGATACAGGAAAGGGTCCGAGCCAGAGGCCCGAACCCTTTTCCGGACTTAACGCGCGAAAAAGCGGTTACTGACGGAATTGGCTGAGAATAGCTTCCATTTCATCCTTACCAGCCAGTTTAAGTTTTTGCACCTTTTTTCTTTCCAGTTCTTCGTCGGGGGTCAAATAGGCTTTCTGGTCCAGTTTTTCCAGTTCTTTTTCCAGCAACAAATGCTCTTCGTACAGGAGTCGGAACCGGGGATTTCCGTCAAACAGTTGCTGGACCAGATCCTGCTGCGGCTGACCTTTTTCCTCCATGGAACACCTCCCGATCAAGGGTTAACATAGGGCGAAAACACAATTTTAAAATAACCAATGGATTTTTTGTTGTCAACATTCTATCCATCGCGGCCCGGTTTTATCCCCTATAGCGACCGATCTCCGCCAGTTCCGCCTCGGAAGGACGAATGTAAGTGGGGATCAGGCCTTCAAGTGGGATATATTCGCCACGGCGCAGCATCTGCAGGGCCGGGCCGAGGCCATTCGACGCCCGGCAGGCATGGGCCGGCCAGGGGGCGAAATGGGCGCTTTCGCCCAGACGTTCCTCGATCAGCCTCCGGTAGCTTTGCGCGCCGTCGCCAATGAAGAGGACGTCATTGGAAAGCCGCTCCAGCCAGCGGTCGGGCGGCAAGACGCAAGGGGACAGAAGGGGTGAAAATTCTTCGCCAATCCATTGGTAAAGGGCCGCGTAAACCTCCCCTTTGCGCGCATCGAGCAGAGGACAGACCGGCAGGGCGGCAAAAGGTAGCCGCCAGGCCAAGGCGGTCAGGGAAGTAACGCCGACCACCGGCTTACCGGTCGCCAGCGCCAGACCCTTGATCGTCGCCACGCCAACCCGTAGGCCGGTGAAGGAACCGGGGCCCAGAACCACGCCGAAACCGTCCATATCACCAATAGCAAGCCCCACACCTCGCAACAACTCGTCGATATTTCCGAGCAGATGGTCGGTATGATTGGCGGGGCCACTCAAAACAATCTCCCCGAGCAGTTTTTCACCCTGGCTGACGGCGACGCTTCCCGTCGGGGTCGCGGTGTCGACCAGCAACAACCGCTCGGTCATCACTGTCCCCCGAGGAAAATACGCATGATGTCGTTGTAGAAAGCCAGGATCATCAGGGAAATCAGCAGCACCAAGCCGACCTGCTGCATGACCTCGCGGGCGCGCAGAGAGAGAGGACGGCGAAAGACGAACTCGTAAAAATTGAAGAAAAGATGGCCACCGTCAAGAATGGGAATCGGCAGCAGGTTGAGAATCCCCAACTGGATGCTGAGAAAAGCGAGGACCGTAAGGATACTGGAGAGATCGGTCTGAGCCGCCTGTCCGGCGATCTGTACCACGGTGATGGGGCCGCCGATGCTCTTGGTGGAAACATGGCCGGTAAACATCTTCTGGATGAAGACCAGGGTCAGCTCGATCAACTCCACCGTCCGTTGTGCTCCCGCCTTGATCGACTCCAGCGGACCGAAACGCTTGAAGACGCTCTCCTGGAGCGGGCTGATGCCGACTAGGTACGCCTCGCCGTTGGCTTCGTCCCGCACCGGCTTGATCGACAGGCTGAGGGTCCGCTCACCCCGTTGCAGATCGAAGGTTTGGGCTTGCCCTCCGCCCTGCTGCACTGCCCCGCGAAGGTCGTACCAGGAACGGATCGGCGTCCCGTCGATGGCGAGGATGCGGTCTCCCACTTCCATCCCCGCCGCCAACGCCGGCATCCCCGGCGCCAGACCGCCGATCACCGCCTCCTGGGGAGGAAGCAGGCCAAGGGACTGCAGCCCTTCCAAGGCGCTCTCCTCGGGGGAAATACTCACCGTCGCCAACTCCCCGTTCCGCCGCAGGGAAAACTCGAGGGCGGAACCGGCATTGGCGATCAACAGGGGTCCGGTATCCGTCCAGTTCGCCACCGACTCGCCGTTGATCGCCTCGATACAGTCGCCGGCGACAAAACCGGCGCGCGACCCGGGGCTGTCGGCCACCACGTAACCGACACAGGGGGGCTCGTCGAGGAAGGACGGCAGATTGACCCCGACCATATAGGCCACAGGCAGGACCAGAAAAGGCAAGAGCAGATTCATCAACGGCCCGGCGGCGACGATGGCGGTCCGCCGCGATACCGGCTTGTGGGCGAAAGAGCGGGCCTCTTCTTCAGGGGTCAAGGGTCCATCTTCCCCCCCCTCCCCGCTTCCTTCCCCGAGCATCTGCACATAGCCGCCCAAAGGAATGGCACAGATCAGGTATTCGGTCTCCCCCCACTGCTTGGCAAGCAGCTTGGGACCGAAACCCAGGGAAAACTTGAGTACCTTGACGCCGCAGAATTTGGCGACGGCGAAATGACCGAGTTCATGGATGAAAACGAGAATGCCGAGCATGATGATGCCGGCAGCGATGGTAATCATGAATGAAACCTCCGTTTAAACGGATGAATGGATCAACTTGCGAGCCTCGTCCCGGGCCCAGCGGTCGGCCCGCAAGACCTCATCGATATGATTGAGGGGCAGGACACGATGGTTGGCGAGGGTCGCGCGGATGATCTCAGGAATGGCCAGAAAAGAAATCTCCCCGGCCAGAAAGGCCTCGACGGCCATTTCGTTGGCGGCATTAAGCACGGCGGGCGCGCTTCCCCCATCACGGAGCGCACCGTAGGCCAGTTCCAGGCAAGCAAAACGGTGGCCGTCGGGCGGCTCGAAAGAGAGGGAACCGAGCCGGCAGAGATCGAGGGGGGGGAGGTTCAGGGGGAGCCGCTCCGGATAGGAGAGCGCGTAGGCGATAGGCGCCTTCATGTCGGGAATACCGAGTTGGGCGATGACCGACCCGTCCTGATACTCGACCATGGAGTGCACCACACTCTGCGGGTGGATATGCACGGAAATCCGCTCGCCGGGCAGATCGAAGAGCCAGCGCGCCTCGATGACCTCCAACCCCTTGTTCATCATGGTCGCCGAATCGATGGAAATCTTGCGGCCCATGCTCCAGTTGGGATGAGCCAGGGCTTCAGCCGGAGTGACCCGTTGCAGCTCCGCCAGGGAGCGGTTGCGAAAGGGACCGCCCGAAGCGGTGAGAATCAGGCGGCGCACATCCCCGCGCCGGTGGCCGATAAGCGACTGGAAAATCGCCGAATGCTCGCTGTCGACGGGGAAAAGCCGCACCCCTTTGCGCGCCACCGCCGCCATCACCAAGGACCCGGCGGTGACCAGAGTTTCCTTGTTGGCCAGGGCGACATCCTTGCCCGCTTCGATGGCGGCCATGGTCGGGATCAGTCCGGCGGCTCCGACAATGGCCGAAAGGACCATGTCCGCTTCTTCGTGACAGGCGCAGGCGATCAGCCCCTCGATCCCGGATACGATCGTCGGCCCCGAGGCGCCGAGAGCGTCCTTGAGAATCTCAGCATCGGCGGCGCTCAACACCGCCACCAGGCGCGGCTGGAAACGGCGGATCTGCTTTTGCAGCAGGTCGAGGTTGCGTCCGGCGGTCATGGCCACCACCCGGAAGCGGTCGGGATGTTCGGCGACGATTTCGAGGGTGCTGACGCCGATGGAACCGGTGGAACCGAGAATGCTCAGACGCTTCATGCCGGGCCACCAGCGCCCGGGCCAAACCAGAGCGCATAGTAGTAAACGGGCGCGAAGGCAAAGATCAGGCTGTCGAGACGATCGAGGATACCCCCGTGTCCCGGCAACAGGGAGCCGGAATCCTTAACCCCGAAACTGCGCTTGATCATCGATTCGAAGAGATCGCCGACCTGACCGCAAACCCCAAGGACGATCCCGAGCAAAAGCGCATCGAAAATCCCCAGGGAGGAAAAAAACCAGAATTTGAAGAGCAACGCGCCGAAGACCCCGCCGACCAATCCACCCAGGGCGCCTTCGACACTCTTATTGGGGCTGATGGCCGGATAGAGCTTACGCTTGCCCAGACTCACCCCGGTAAAATAAGCCGCCGAATCGGAGCACATGATGATGAAGAGCACCAGAAAAACCCAGTACTTGCCTTCAGGCAGGGCGTGCAGCAAGGCCAGATGGCCGAAGAGCAACGGCAGATAAAGCAGACCGAGCAAAAAGAGGCCGAGCCGTTGGATGACCGAGGACAGATCACCGAAGCGAAAGAGCAGAAAGGAGGCGAAAAGCAGAGTGGCGAGGGCCAGTCCCGGCACCGCCGCCGCCGGATTGAAGGCAAAGGCCAGGGTCAAAAGGACCCCGCCGGCGACCGCCAGATTCCGTTCCCGGGGCGGTTCTCCGGGCAGAGCCATGCGATAGAACTCCGTCAGACCCAGGCCGGCCACCGCGATGACCAGCAGATTGAAGAGGAAGGGCGGAGCATAGGAAACAAACAGAATCAGCAGCGGCAGGGAGATTAACGCGGTCAGAATACGTTGTTTAATGGCAGTTCTCCTCGGAATGGACATCCTGGTCGGCAACCTGCGCCGAGGTCAGTCCGAACCGGCGCTGACGACGGGCGAAGACGGCAAAGGCTTCATGCAGCTTCTGGCGGCTGAAGTCGGGCCAGAGTTCCTCGCTGAAGTAGAGTTCCGTGTAGGCCAGTTGCCAGAGCAGGAAGTTGCTGATGCGCATCTCGCCGCTGGTGCGGATGAGCAGATCGGGATCGGGCATGCCGGCCGTATCCAGGGCCAAGTTCAGGCGCTCTTCGTCGATCGCCTCCGGTGTGAGCTGTCCCGCCGCGACCTCCCCGGCCAGGGAGCGTACAGCCCGGATCATTTCGTTGCGCGAACCGTAGGAGAGCGCCAGGGTCAGCACCATGCTGGTGTTGTCTTTGGTCCGCTCCATCGTCTCGCGCAGCACCTGCGCCACCTCGGCAGGGAGCCGGTCGGTCTCGCCAATGACCCGGAAGCGGATGGAACGGGCGCAGAGATCGTTGAGTTCCGAAGCCAGATAACGCACCAGCAAACCCATCAGGGCCTTGACCTCATCCTCGGGGCGGCCCCAGTTTTCCGAGCTGAAGGCATAAAGGGTCAGATAACGGACGCCCAGGGTCCGGCACTCCGAAACGACCTCCCGTACTGCCTCAACGCCGCGATGATGCCCGGCGATGCGCGGCAGATGCCGCCGTTCGGCCCAGCGGCCGTTGCCATCCATGATGATGGCCAGATGTTCGGGGATCCGTAAGCGCATGGAGGTCGACTCTTCGGGTCTGAAATCGGGGATAACGATCAAAAGAGGCGTTAAGCTATCATGAAACGGACCTCTCAGGCAAGCACCGAACCGCCATTCAACGGGAGGAGGTGGGGAGCAGTCGGGCCGAACGCAACATGCAGCGGGCCTCCGGATAATCCTCCGGGTCCTTGCCCGATTCGGTGAAATAAAAGAAGAACCAGCTATCCCGGACAAAACCGATGAGGCCGTAAAAACGGGTGGGGACATCATGCTTGCGATAGGCGGCATCGAGGCTATAGGCATAATCGGCCCCCTGCACCCGTTCCCGCCGTACCCGATGGTTGACCTCCGTCACCCCTTCCTCACCGATCAGACTATCCGCCGCGAAACGGGCCGAGTCGGCAACCATGCGCCGTGACGGGGCGATATCTCCGGCGCTTAACGGGCTGAAATCGATATCGAGATGGGCGCCGCTGACGGGATTAAAGATGAAGTGCTCGTTGGCCGCCAGGCGTTTGGTGGCGAAGTCTTGAAGCGCGGCTTCATCCACCTTCTTGCCCTGTGCTTCGAGATCATGGGCAAGGTGTTCGATCATATCCGCCACCAGAAATTCCGGGGGCTGATCGGACGCCTGCCACCGTCCCGGCGGAATCTGGATCGCCAGGGTTAGTCCGGGGGCCACTTCCAGCAGATGGTCGGGCCAGGGGCGTTTCGCGCAAGCGCAGAGAAGAAGCAGGGCCGAAATCAGAAAAAGACGGGCGAAGCGACGGGGCATGGGACCCTCCCTGAAGAACAACGGCCGGGATTAACCGCTGGATTAAGGAATATACCACGCTTCCTGATCGACGAAAGCCGACGATGAAAAATCATGTTCTATGCACTCAGGCGCAGGGAAGTCAGGCTTTCGGTGTGATGGGTCTGGGGGAAAAGATCGAAGGGGCGCGACCATTCCAGGCGATAGCCGCCGTGCAGCAGTGGGACGAGATCACGGGCCAAGGTCGGGGGATCGCAGGAGACGTAGAGAATGCGCGGAGGCCGCAGCTGTGACAGTTCCCTGGTCACGGCATAAGCGCCGGTGCGGGGAGGATCGAGCAGCACCAGGTCGAAGGGCTTCTCGCGACTGAAGAATTCCGCCGCCCCTTCCGCCGGGCGAGCATGGAAAAAGGCATTGGTCAGGCCGTTGTCGGCGGCGTTCGCCCGGGCCTTGGTGATGGAGGGGGCGTAATCCTCCACCCCGACCACCTCACCGGCGCGACGGGCCAGGGGCAAGGAAAAGTTGCCCATGCCGCAGAAGAGATCGAGCACCCGCCCCGGGGCCGCGTCGCCGAGGGCGGCCAGGACTTCTGCCACCAGTTGCCGGTTCTGCGCCAGGTTGACCTGGGCGAAGCCCCCCGGCCCGTAGGCCAGGCGCAGATCGCCGCCGGTTTCGGGGTGGATGTACAGATCCTCGGCGCCGGTCACGGCCCGCAACGAATCCTTGCGTCCACTCTGGAGAAAGAGAGCATAACCGGCCGTTTCCGCCAAGGGGCGCAGATAGGCGGCCAACTCCCCTTCCCGGCCGTCAAGCACATGCACAACGACGCGAATCCGCTCTTCGTCGTCGACCGCCACGTCCACCTGGGGAATCTTCTCCGGGCAGGGGGAAGCCGCCAGCCACTCGCGAAAATACCTCAGCGCGCCGTTGACCGCCGGAGCGGCGATGGGGCAATGGGGCACGTCGATCACGAAATGGCTGCCGCTTTTATAGAAGCCCATGACCAGGCCCGCCTCGGTCTGCCGGCACTTGAACTGCACCCGGCTGCGATAGCCCCATTCCTCGGGGGCTTGCGCCAGCGGGAGAACAAGATCCGGCGGAACATTCACCTGACGGACCAGGGTGTCGCGGAAGATCTCCTCCTTCCAGCGCGCCTGTTCGCCATAGTCCAGATGCTGCCACTGACAGCCGCCACAGCGCCCGAAGAGCGGACAGGCTGGCGACCGCCGTCCACAACCCGACTCCAGCAGGGCGACCAGTTCCCCTTCGGCATAGCGTTTCTTTTCGCGGACGATGCGACAATCCACCAGATCGCCCGGCGCGGTGCAGGGGACGAAGATCGCCTTGCCCTCATGACGGCCGATTCCGGCGCCGCCGTAGGCGAGACGCTCAATGCGTAAACGTTTAATCATTTCACCAACCGAAAGGGACGACGGGCCTGTTTGCGTTTTTCCAGCTCCCCCGCCAGCAGACGGTGGGGAAATTCCGGGCTGCGCAGATAGGGGTAGGCACTGGTCGCGAAGGAATCCAGAAGTTCGGCGCGAACGACGGGAAGATCGGCCGTAGCCACGCCCATGCGTTCCAGATGACGGGTCCAGGTCAGCTCCTCGCCGAGCAACCCCCGGACGCGGCGGGCCTCTCCAGCGGGATCGGCGGTCTCGGGAAAGAGCACAGCATCGATTACGACCCGGCAGCGCACTTCGATGCGCAGACGGTAGTAATCACCAAAATAGCGGTTCGAATCCTCTTTGAATTCGAGTCGCACGCCGTTTTCAAATTGTTCCTGACGCAGGGTGGTTGCCATGCTCCCTACCCTTTCCGCCGCTCGGACTCGACCCAGTCGATGCGGCTGAAGAGACCGTGGAGGATACGTACTTCCCGGTCGTTAAGCCCGGCGCGGCCGAAGATGCGGCGGAAAGAACGGAGAATGTGCTCGGGATTCTGGGCGTCGAGAAATTCGATATCGAGCAGTGTGCGACGCACGTGCGCGTAGAGTCCCTCCAGGGTGCGGTTCTCGGCGAGTTTCTTGCGCCCATGTTGGCGACCTTCCAGCTCGCCGAAGGTCTTGGCCGTTTCATAGAGGCAAAGGGAGACAGCCTGGGCGAGGTTCATGGACGGTAGGGCATCGGCAGTAGGGATGGTGATGAAACGCTGGCAGAGATCGAGTTCCGCCGTCAGCAAGCCGCTATCCTCGCGGCCGAAGACCAAGGCGACCCGACCCTTTTCGGTCAGGGGGAGCAACTCCCGCGCGGCCTCGTCGGGATGGAGGAAGTCCTCCCGATACTTGCCGAAGCGGCGGGTGGTGCCGAGACAAAGGTGACAATCGGCCACGGCCGAGGGGAGATCGCCGAAAATTCGCGCCGACTCCAGGAGACCGCCGGCCTTGACCGCCATGCGCCGGGCTTCGTCGGAGAAGTGATCGGCGCTGGGATTGACCAAGCGGAGATCGGCAAAACCGAAATTCATCATCGCCCGGCAGACCGAACCGATATTCAGCGCGCCCTGGGGTTCGACCAGCACCACGGCGACCCGGCTGAGGTTCATGGCGGCATCCTTCATCCCAAATCTCCCAGGGCGTATTGGACGAGGGCCGCGCCGACGATGGCCGCCGTCTCCGTGCGTAGGATCCGCCCGCCGAGACTCACCGGCAAAATCCCCGCCCCTTGCGCCTGGGCGGCCTCTTCGGGAGTGAAGCCCCCCTCAGGACCGACCAGCAGTGCAATACGTTCCGGCCGTTGACCGCGCAGCGCTTCCTTGAGGGTCCAACCCGCCGCCCCTTCGTAAAACATCAGCCGCAGCTCGCTCTCGGCGCATTCGGCCAGTACTTCGGACCAGTCAAGAACCGGCGCCAGTTCCGGGAGCATTCCCCGGCGGCACTGATAGGCGGCGCGGCGCAGCACCTCGGGCCAGCGATGGGACTTTTTCTGCGCGGCATCGCGCTCGTCAAGGGTCGCGGAACGCCGCGAGACATAGGGGACGATGCGGCGGACGCCAATTTCAGTGAGTTTCTGCAGCACCAGCTCGAAGCGCTCCTTTTCCGGCAGGGCCTGATAAACGACGATTTCCACAGGACTTTCAGGGGGGACGGAAAACTTCTGGAAAGGAATGAGGACGCGTCGGCCCTCATCGTCGTGCAATCGGGCGCGATGGAAATCGCCTGCCCCATCGACCAGGGTGAAGATCTCGCCGGGCCGCGCCCGCCAACAGTCCAGCGCCGTCGTCAGACCTTCGGTAAGAGGGATTTCCCGCTCCGCCGCCACCCTGACGGCCACCCGTAACAGACTCTCTAACCCGCCCCGGTTAACGCATGGACGGGGCAAAGCCGGCCTCCCGGAAACGGGCGAATCGACGGCGGGCCGCCTCCGCCAGATCATCGTCGTGAACTTCGGCGAAATCGATGATCCGCTCGAACTGCCGGACGAATTGAAAGGAAGCGGGATTGCCCATGATCAGCACCCGCGCGCCGTTGGGATTGTGCTCCTCGACGGTGATCACCACCGGCTCGTCGAGGCAGTCGACGGCGCCGTTGTCGAAGGCGTGGGGAAGAAAAGAACCCTTTTTCCAGGTCCACATGAAACGGTCGAGGGTCACCGCCTGGTTGTCGTCCTGCACCATAATCAGCACCCGCTCCCCGGAAGTGAAGAACTCCTCGGCCAACTCACACAGATGCAGGGCTTTTTCGGGCTTCTTCAGCTTGACAAATTCAACCTTGGGCATGACGCCGACCTTTACGGGCTTAAGCGAAAAGACGGAAGCAAAGACTCAGACGGTCGCGCCGACCGCCGCGCGAGCACGGGCGGCACCGAGATCGATGGCTTGAACATTGAGGGGGATGAAGCGATGGTTGCGCTCCGGCAAGGCGTCGGTCAGCGCCGCCTTGAGGGCATCGAGGGAGACGGCGCCGGTCAGTTCGGCGTACGCGCCGATGGCGATCATGTTGAGCAGCCGGGCATCGCCGATTTCGAGGGCCAGTTCGTTGAGGGGCAGACGCAGCACCCGCAGGTCGGAACGGCCATCCCCACTCTCTTCGATCAGGGAGCTGTTGACGATGCACAACCCACCGGCCCGCACCCGGCCGAAGTATTTCTCCATGGAGAGTGGATTGAGCAGAATGGCGGCGCCGGGATTGCCGATGACCGGCGAACCGACTTCACCGTCGGCGACCACCACCGTGCAGGTCGCCGCTCCGCCCCGCTTCTCGACACCGTAGGCGGGGAAATAAGAGGTGTTGCGCCCCTCGCGGATGGCTGCGTAGGCCAGCAGGTTGCCGATCAGCAGAATGCCCTGGCCGCCGAAACCGGCCATGAAAACCTCATGATTCATTGTCTTCTCCATCAGCGCGCCCGATTCAGGCGGCGCTTGTATCCTTGAAGATCGCCAGGGGGAAATAGGGGATCATCTCCTCACCAATGCGGGCATTGGCTTTGAGGGGATCCATCCCCCAGTTGGTCGGGCAGGCCGAGAGCACTTCGACGAAGGAAAAGCCCCGCCCCTGGATCTGGGTCTCAAAGGCCTGTTTGATGACCCGTCCGGCCTGCACCACGTTTTTCGGCGTATTGACCGCCACCCGGGCACTGTAAGCCACCCCTTCGAGTTGGGCGAGCAGTTCGGCCATGCGGATCGGATAGCCGTCGTTGGCGACGTTACGACCATAAGGGGAAGTGGAGGTTTTCTGGCTCGGTAAGGTGGTCGGCGCCATCTGCCCGCCGGTCATGCCGTAGGTGGTATTGTTGACGAAAATGACCGTCATCCCCTCCCCCCGGTTGGCGGCGTGAATGATTTCGCTGGTGCCGATGGCCGCCAGATCGCCGTCCCCCTGATAGGTGAAGACAACCTTGTCCGGGCAGGCGCGCTTGACGCCGGTCGCCACCGCCGGCGCGCGACCGTGGGGTGCTTCGACCACGTCGATGTCGAAGTAGCCGTAGAGAAAGACGCTGCAGCCCACGGAAGCGACGCCGATGGTCTTCTCCTGCACGCCGAAGTGGTCCATCGCCTCGGCGACCAGCCGGTGGATGGTGCCGTGCTGGCAGCCGGGGCAGAAATGGGTCTGAACATCCTTGAGGGATACGGGATGGGCGAATACCTGTTGCAGGGCGCTCGACATGATCAATCCTTGTAGTGCTTTCGAATCTGGGCGAGAAGCTCTTCCGGGGTCGGCAGGGAGCCGGCTCCCGGCGGGCGGCCGTAGAAAAAGACATCGGCATCGCGGGCTACGGAAAGGCGCACATCCTCCACCATCTGTCCGGTGTTGAGCTCGAAACAGAGCACCCGCTTAGCGCGCGCGGTGGCGTCGGCGAAGGCCCGATCCGGGAAGGGGAAGAGGGTGATGGGGCGCAGCAGACCGACCTTGAGCCCCTCTTCGCGGGCCATGCGAATGGCGGTTTTGGCAATGCGTGCGGTCACGCCGAAGGCGGTCACCAGCAGCTTGGCATCATCGAGGCCGGCGGTTTCGCAGCGCACTTCCCGCTCGCGCAGCTCCTGATACTTGCGGTGCAGCTTCCAGTTGTGGGCTTCGAGCTCACCGTCGCCAAGGTAGAGGGATTTAACCACCCGCTGGGCGCGGCCGTCCTTGCCGGAAACGGCCCAGTCCTTGGCCGGGAGATCGGCGGGAGCAACGTAAGGATGGGGAATCAGCGCCTCTTTCATCTGCCCGAGCACCGAATCGCCCAGCAGCATGGCCGGGACCCGGTAGCGATCGGACAGATCGAAGGCGAGCATGGTCAGATCGTACATCTCCTGCACCGAATTCGGCGCGAGGACGATGGTGTGATAACCGCCGTGACCGCCACCCTTCACCGCCTGAAAGTAGTCGGACTGGGAGGCGTCGATGCCGCCAAGGCCGGGACCGCTGCGGGCGATGTTGACGATCAACCCGGGCAACTCGCTCCCCGCCATGTAGGAAATTCCCTCCTGTTTGAGGGAGATGCCGGGGCTGGAAGAGGAGGTCATCGCCCGCTGCCCGCAAGCGCTGGCGCCGAGCAGCATGTTGATCGAGGCGATTTCACTCTCGGCCTGGATGAAGGTGCCACCGACCTTGGGAAACTCGCGGGAGATGTATTCGGGAATGTCGCTCTGGGGGGTGATGGGATAGCCGAAATAAAAACGGCAGCCCGCTTCGATGGCCCCCATGGCGACGGCTTCGTTGCCTTTGACCAACAGACGTTTCTGCAAAACGACCTCCAAACGTTCCGGCCTCCCGCGTCTATTTGGCGAGGTGCGGAGCGCGCTGAGAATATCAGGCGATGTTGACTTTCTTGAAGATGGTAATGGCCACATCCGGACAGATCCGGGCGCACATGGCGCAAGAGACGCATTTTTCCTGATCCTCGTCGCTGATGACCGCCGGCAGGAAGCCCTGGCGGTTGAGCTTGTCACTCATGTGGATCAGGCCGTAGGGGCAGGCGGTGGTGCAGAGTCCGCAACCCTTGCAGCGCAGTTCATCGATTACAACTTTTGGCACGATGGCTATCCTTTTCGAACGCAAACCACTTTAGATAACGACAAATCTTGGCGTTTCAATCAAGTTTTTGAAATTAACAAACACCCCCTCGGGCGTCAATGAAAAACTCCCTGGCAACCTATGGCCGGATGAAACAAAGGGGCGATCCGACCGTGTGGACCGCCCCTGGCGCAACCTTGCAGTAAATTCAAGTCAGCCGAGCAGACGGCGCATCATGGCGTGCCCTTCGCGCAAGTGCAGGCCGGTGGAGTGGGCGGCCTTTTCACTATAACCCGCGACTTTCCCCACCGGCGGAAACTCTCCGGCCGAGCCGAAGAGGATATAGGGGACGGGATCGAGGGTGTGGGTCATTTTGCGCACCGGGGTGGGATGATCGGGGAGCACCAGCACCCGGTGGTCGCCCAGAGCCGGCAGCCCGGCCAACACCGTGCCGACCACCAGCTCGTCGAAGGCCTCGATAGCGGCGATCTTGTCTTGCAGATTTCCGGAATGGGCGGCTTCGTCCGGCGCCTCCACATGCAGGTAGACAAAATCCCGGGTTTTAAGCGCTTCCAGGGCGGCCTCGGCCTTGCCCCGATAATTGGTGTCGAGATAGCCGGTGGCGCCGGGAACATCGATGATATCAAGCCCGGCGCAGACGCCGATGCCTTTGATCAGGTCGACGGCGGAGATGACCGCGCCGTTGACCCCGAATTTCTCCTTCATCGTCTCCATACGCGGGGCGCGCCCGTGTCCCCAGAGCCAGATGGAGTTGGCCGGGGCGAGATCGGCGTCCATCCGCCGGTCGTTGACCGGGTGCCCCTTGAAGAGCATCTGCGACGAAGTCATCAGATTGATGAGGATCTCAGCCCCTTCTCCCCTGGGCAGGTGGTCCTCGATACTCTGGTGGGTGAGATCGTGGGGTGGAGTGAAGGTCAGTTTGTCCTTGCCCCCCTTCCAGACCATCAGATGCCGGTAGGAAACCCCAGGATAAAAGTGAAACTCGTCGCCGCCCAGCTCTTCCTGCAGGGAGGCGATCAGTTCCCGCGCCTCGGCGGTGGTGATATGCCCGGCGGAGAAGTCCTCCATGTAAAGCTTGCCGTAATGGGGGAGCAGCGTCACCAGATTGAGACGAAAGGCGACGTCTTCAGGGCCCAGCTCCACTCCCATGCTTGCCGCTTCGAGGGGCGAACGGCCGCTGTAGCAGGTCGCGGGATCGTAGCCGAAGACAGAGAGGTTGGCAACGTCACTGCCGGGATGAAAGCCCTGGGGAACGGTTTCCATCAGACCGATCTCTCCCTTTTGGGCCAAAGCGTCCATGTTCGGGGTGTTGGCATGTTCCAAGGGGGTCCGTCCGGAGAGCTCCTCCAGGGGTTCATCGGCCATGCCGTCCCCTAATAAAACGATATATTTCATGATCTCCTCGTGATGAGATGGTTTTCCGGCCTGGCCATGGATCAGCCCCGGGGATGATGTCGCTCGTGAATCCGGCGCAAGCGTTCCCGGGTCACCTGGGTGTAGATCTGGGTAGTGGAAATGTCCACATGACCGAGCAGGGTCTGCACCGAGCGCAGATCCGCTCCGTTTTCCAGCAGATGGGTGGCGAAGGAATGGCGCAGGGTATGGGGGGAAATATCCTTGATAATCCCGGCCTCGGCGGCGCGGCGCTTAATAATCTTCCAGAAGCCCTGCCGTGTCAACCCTTTGCCGGCACGGTTGAGAAAAATCCGGGGGTCACTCCCCTTCCCCGCCAACAGTGGGCGGGCGTCGGCCAGATAGAGGCGCAGCTCGTCACTCGCCATCTCGCCGAGGGGAACGATGCGCTGCTTGCTCCCCTTGCCGAAGACCCGCACATAACCTACATCGAGTTGCAGATCGGAAAGGCGCAGACCGACCAACTCGGAGACCCGCAGGCCGGTGGCATAGAGCACTTCCAGCATCGCCCGGTCACGCCGATCGCGGGGCGCGATCCCCGTCGGCGCGGCGAGCAGGCGCTCGACCTCGGCGGGCGAGAGGGCATGGGGGAGGAGGCGTGGGGCTTTCGGGGATGCGATGAGCGCGGCGGGATTGGTCGCCGTCACCCCCTCGGCGAAGAGAAACTTGTGGAACATACGCACGGCGGTGAGCTTGCGCGCCCGACTGCGCGGCGCCAGCCCGCTTTCCCGCAAATGCCCGAGATAGCCGAGGATCGCCGTCGGTGTCACCGCCTCGGGGGTGTGGATGCCGGAGCCGGCGAGAAACTCCAGGTAGCGGGCGAGATCCCGGCCGTAGGCGTCGAGAGTGTGGGCGGAAAGCCCCTTTTCCACCAGCAGCAGGTTGAGAAATTGATCGAGACGGGCGTCCATGGCCTAGGCGGACGCTTTTTCTTCCGCAGCCAACTCCTCCAGCCCTTCCAGCAGCCGTGCGCGAATTTCCTCCAGTTTCTCCGGGGTGGTCACCTTGTGACCGAAGATATCCTGCACATAGAAGGTGTCGGAAACCTGATCGACCTTGGTGGAGATCTTCGAGACGCCGATGTAAAGCCCCAGTTCCTTGAGGGCCTTGGTGATCTGATAGAGCACCCCGACCCGGTCCTGGGCGTAGATGTCGATAACGGTGTACTCGTCGGAAACGTCATTGTCGATCTCCACCCGGTTGTTGAACTTGGGCCGGGGACGGGAGGGAGGCAGGTTCGAGCGGTGGCGCTTGCGCACCAGTTCGTCGACCCGTATCCGTCCTTGGATGACCGTCTCCAGCTCCTCCTCGACCTTGCGCCATTTGTCGTCATTTTCCACCAGATCACCGGCGGCACCGCTGACCTGCAAGACGTCGATGGCGATACCGTTGTTAAAGGTGTTGATCTGGGCACCGAGGATGTTGATGCCGTTGGCGGCCAGAACCCCGGCGATTTTGGAGAAAAGCCCGGGGATATCGAGGGTCGAAATGGAGAGCTGGGTATAGCTGCCCTCGGGCTCCTGCTCCACCTTCAGCGCCAGGGTGCGGTTCTTTCGGCTGAAGGCGAGGCGCAGATGCTCGGCGATGACCGCCGAACGGTTGGAAAGAACGTAGCGGGTCGACATTTCCTTCAAGGCATCCTGCACAACGCGCTTGCCGAATTCATCCTCCAGAAGGCCCACCACCTTGCGCTTACGGTTGCGGACCTTTTCCGAGCGCTGTTCGAGCTGGAAGTTGCCCCGCTCCAGCACCTGATAGGTCTTCTCGTAGAGCTCCTTGAGCAGAAAGCCCTTCCAGTCGGACCAAACGTCGGGGCCGACCGCCCGCAGGTCGGCGAAGGTCAGCAGGTAGAGCATATTGAGGTTTTCGCTCATCCCCATGGTCTGGGCGAACTGCATGATCAGCTTGTCGTCGTGCAGGTCGCGGCGCTGGGCGATATGGGACATGTCGAGATGACGACGCACGAGAAATTCAAGGCGGGCGCTGTCCTCCTTGTTCAGGCCCATGCGCCGGGCGAGGGTCGGAATCATGTCGGCCCCCTTGTTGCAGTGATCCCGCCCTTCCCCCTTGCCGATGTCGTGCAGCAGCACCGCCAAGAGCAACAGCCCGCGTTTTTCGATATCGCCGGCTACCTTGGTCAGCAGGGGCGCCGTCTCCCGGTATTCGCCGAGCCAGAGCTTGGCGATCTCTTCCACGGCGAAGAGGCTGTGCACATCGACCGTGTAGATGTGATAGGCGTCGTACTGCACCTTGCAGAAGATCCGCCCAAATTCGGGGATAAAGCGGTTGAGGAACTGCAGGTGGTGCATGTCCTTGAGGGTCGCCACCAAACCCTGGGGATGGCGCAGGATTTCGAGAAAATCCTCGTTGATCGCCCGGCTCCGTCGCACCCGGTCATTGATATGCTCGAGGTTTTCACGGATCAGCGCCTTGACGGTGACACTGAGCTTGACCCCGTGGCGCTGGGAAAGGAGAAAGGCGCGCATCATTCGCGCCGGCTCCTTTGCGAAGATATCCCCCTGACTCACCTGCAGTTCGCCGTGCAGGATGAAAAAACCGGGTTCGACGGCGCGCCGGGTGAAGTAGCCGAAGATCCCGGTTTTCGGTTCGCTGCCGCGCACCGCCTTGCCGAGCAGGCTGGAGGCGATGTGCTCCGTCTCGGTGGCGTGAGCGTAGAAATCCTGCATGAACTGCTCCACCGCCAGCCCCTTGCGGCCATCCTTGAAGCCGAAAAAGCGGGCGAGCTTTTCCTGCTTGTCGAAATGCAGCTGCTCGTTCTTGCGCGGCGACAGGTAATGGAGTTCGTTGCGCACCCGCCAGAGATAATCGAGGGCCGCCTCGTAGGCCTCCCCCTCCTGCTCACTGATCACCCCTTTGATAATCAGATCGCGCAGGGATCGGGCCTTGAACTTGACCCGCGCCACCCAGAGGACGGTCTGTAGATCGCGCAGTCCCCCCTCCCCCTCTTTGATGTTGGGTTCGAGCAGGTAGACGGAGGAACCGTACTTGCGCAGACGCCGTTCGTTTTCCTGAAGTTTCTCTTCGATAAAGGCGCGGCTGTTCTGACTGAGCACCTTCTGATAGACCTTGCGCTCGTATTCGCCATAGAGTTCCTCGTCGCCGACGAGGAAGCGGGAATCGAGCAGGGCCGTCCGTGCCGTGACATCCTGGGCCGCCATGTCGAGGCAGTCCTGCTCGGTGCGGACACTGTGGCCAGGGGGCAGACCGAGATCCCAGAGCAGGTAGAGGAAGCGTTCGGAGAGGAGTTCGGCGAAAGACCGATCCTTGCCGCTGTAATAGAACATCAGGTCGATGTCCGAATGGGGGTTGAGTTCACCCCGGCCGTAGCCGCCGATGGCAATCAGCGCGCAGGCACCGACTTGGGCCGACGGCACGTCGGCGAGAATGCTGCGATAGAGGTTGCGCAACAGGGTATCGGTCATCGACGTAAGGCTGCCGACGACCTGCCGCCCCGAGGCGCCCCCCTCATGTTTCGCGCGGATGCGCGGACAATGATGATCGAGATAGGCGCGCCCGGCGGCAAGGAGCAACTGGCGGCGCTCCTCGTAAGGGATGGCCGGGTCGGTCAGCAATTCCCGGGAAAAGAAGGGTTCCGTGCGCTCAGTGGGATCAAGAGTCATTTTCCGGCCACCTGTTTGAGAGCCGAGGCGTAGTTAAGCACCCCCTTGACGATCGCGGCGCTGGTCTGCAGTTGAAACTCACGGCTGGCCAGACGGGTTTCTTCCCGCTTGTGGCTGATAAAGGCCGCTTCCACCAGCACCGAGGGCATGGTGGCGCCGACCAGGACGTAGAAGGGGCCCTGCTTCACCCCCAGATCACGAACATCGGGATATTCCCGCTTCAGGTCACGAACCAGGGAATTCTGGATTTCCGCCGCCAGGCGGCTCGATTCGTTGATCTTGGCATTGGCCATGAGATCGAAGAGGATCAGTTCGAGATCGCCGACCTGTTTGAGGGAGATACCATTTTCCCGGGCGGCGACGGCGGCGGCCTTGTCGTTCTTGGAAAAGTTCAGATAATAGGTCTCCACCCCGTAGGCGCTCTTGTTGTGGCTGGCGTTGGCATGGACGGAGATGAAGAGATCGGCGCCGACCTTGTTGGCGATGGCGGTGCGCTCCTCCAGGGGGATAAAGACGTCGCGGTCGCGGGTCAGAATGACTTGGCAACCCAATTCCCGCTCCAATTCGGTCTTGAGCAGCTTGGCCATGGCCAGGGTGATGTTTTTTTCCTGGAGCCCCGAAGGGCCGATGGCGCCGGGATCCTTGCCGCCGTGACCGGCATCGACGACGATACGCCGCAGCCCCGCCGCCGGACCGGAGATGGACGCCTTGCGCGGAACCTCCACCGGCTTCTTCGCGACCGCCGCCGGAATCTTCGCCGGCGGGGGAATCGGTTTCTTTTCCGCCGGCGGAGCGGCGCGCAGTTCCGCTTCCGGAGCGGCGCTCAGCACCGCTTTTTCGTCACCGTAGACATCGACCACAATACGATAGGGATCGGGCAGGGTGAAGGTCTTGTAGCTGTGGTAGGCGACCAGATCGAGGACAACGCGCATGGTTGTCGGATCGAAACGGGCGGCGCGCACCTGACGCAGCAGGCCATCGTCGACCTGCATGTTCTCCGTCAGGTTTGCCGCCGGCCGGACCTTTTTGATATCGAGATAGATGCGCGGCGGCATACCGGACGTGGTATCGGCGGGCAGCACGTTGGCGGTAAATTCCGGAGTTCCCTCCAGATCGACGACGATGCGGGTATAGCCGGGCTTGGACCAGTAGCGCACCCCGGTCAACAAAGCCTCCCCGGCGGCCGGTAGCACGGCGGACGGGGTGGCGGCAACGCTCCCGGCGGAATCGGGCGCGGGAGGTTCCGCCAACATCTCCGTGGCGACCGCCACGGGCGGGGCCGGTGCCGGCGGGGCCGGTGCCGGCGGGGCCGGTGCCGGCGGGGCCGGTGCCGGCGGGGCCGGTGCGGGGGGGGCCGGTGCGGGGGGGGGCGTCGCCGATGGCGGCGGCGCGAAGGCGATCAGCGCCACCGCCCGGCTGCGTGCCTGGGAAAGCATATCGCCTTCGGGATAGCGCTCGACCACCGCCTGATAGCGGAGGTAGGCCAAATCCTTCTGTTCAAGCAGGGTTTCGTAAATGACACCGGCGGCGAAAAGGGCGTCGTCGGCCAGCGACGATGCCGGATGGTTTTCCGCCACCCGCTCAAAGAGGCGCACGGCGGCGCCAGCATCCCCGGGATTGCGGGAGACATCGTAGAGCTCACGGGTAGCCCGCGCCGCCATGAAGAGCCCGTCGGCGCTGCGGGTGCCTTGCGGATGATTTTCCGCCACCGCCGCGAAGGCTTTGATCACCGGCTCCCATTGGTCGCGATGAAGCTTTTTCTGAGGGGAATTGACGAGCCGGGTATAGCCGTCCTTGGCCTTGCCGTAGGCCGCCTCGGAGGCATCGCCGAAGACCGGCGCGGGAAGCAGGAAAAAACAAAGCAAAAAAGCGAAAAAGACAGATCTCATGATTTACACCAGGGCTTTAAGTTCATCGAGAAGATTCAAAGCCTGTAAGGGAGTCAGACACTGGACGTCGAGTTCCGCCAGCCGTTGCCGCAGGGGGTCGGCGGCACTCTCGAAAAGGGAAAGCTGGGGGGAGGCGGCGGCCTTTTTCCGACCCTTGCCCCGGGCCAGACGCGGTTCCCCTTCCCCTTCAAATTCCCCCGATTCGAGATTTTTCAACACCTCGCGGGCGCGGTCGATGACTTCCCGGGGGAGTCCGGCGAGGCGGGCGACCTGGATACCGTAGGAATGGCTGGCACCGCCCTTGACGATCTTGCGCAGAAAGATGATCTGCTCGTTCCATTCCTTGACGGCGATGTTGTAGTTCCGCACCCGCTCCCGGGTCAGGGCGAGATCGATCAGTTCGTGATAATGGGTGGCGAAGAGGGTCTTGGCCGCCACCTCGGGAACGTCGTGAAGGTATTCGGCCACCGCCCAGGCGATGCTGAGACCGTCGAAGGTCGAGGTGCCGCGACCGATCTCGTCGAGGACAATGAGGCTGCGGGGGGTAGCATGACGGAGGATATTGGCCGCCTCGGTCATTTCCACCATAAAAGTCGACTGGCCACGGGCCAGGTTGTCGCTCGCCCCGACCCGGGTGAAGATGCGGTCGACCACGCCGATGCGGGCGGACCCAGCCGGCACCAGGCTGCCCATCTGCGCCATCAACACGATCAGCGCCACCTGGCGCATGAAGGTCGACTTGCCCGCCATGTTCGGGCCGGTGATGATCAGAATCTGGTTTTCGCGGGTGTCCATGAGCAGGTCGTTGGCAACAAATCGTTCGGAAAGGCTCATCGCCTCGATCACCGGATGCCGCCCCTCGCGGATCTCCAGATCGCCGCTTTCATCCATCTCCGGCCGAACGTAATCGCGCTCATGAGCCAGCTCGGCCAGCGCCGTAAAAACATCGAGCTCGGCAAGGGCGGCGGCGGTCGCCTGGATGCGCGCCCCTTCAGCCGCCACCTGCCGGCGAAGTCCCTGGAAGAGATCAAATTCGAGCTGGGTCAGACGCTCCTCGGCCCCCAGCACCTTCTCCTCGTACTCTTTCAGAGCGGGGGTGATGTAACGCTCGGCGTTGGCCAGGGTCTGACGCCGCTGGTAGTCCTCCGGCACCCGGGCAAGATGGCTGCGGGTGATTTCGATGTAATAACCGAAGACCTTGTTGAAGCGCACCTTCAGCGAAGAAATGCCGGTACGCTCCTTCTCTTGGCTCTCCAGGCGGGCGATCCAGCCCTTCCCTTCCCGGCTGACGGCGCGCAGTTCGTCCAGTTCGGCATTGAAACCATCGCGGATGATCCCCCCGTCGCGCAGAACAAAAGGCGGATCGTCGACAATGCCGGCGGCGATGAGGGCACAGAGTTCTTCCAGGGGATCGATATTCCGTCGCAGTTCGATCAGACGCGGGCTTTCGCACTCGGCGAGCAGCTCGACAAGCCCGGGCAGCCGCTCGAGGGAAGCGCGCAGCGCCGTCAGATCTTTGGCGTTGGCGTGAGCCATGGAAATCTTGCCGTTGAGCCGCTCCAGATCGTAAACCCCGTCCAGCGCCGTGCGCAACTCGTCACGGAGCAGGCTTCTCTCGACCAGTTCCGCCACAGCTTCATGCCGCGCCTGAATCGGCTCGATACGCAGCAGCGGCTGGTTGATCCAGTGCTTGAGCAGACGCCCGCCCATGGCGGTGACGGTGCGGTCGAGCACACCGAGGAGCGAACCCTTGCGCCGCCCGTCGTGGAGAGTGGCGGTCAACTCCAGGTTGCGGCGGGTCGCCTCGTCGATCACCATGAAATCGCCGCCCTGGCTCGTGGTCGGCGGACGCAGATGGGGCAGAAGCCCTTTTTGCGTTTCTTCCAGATAGTAGAGAACGGCGCCGGCGGCGCGGATCGCCCCGGTCAATCCGGCACAGCCGAAGGCTTCCAGGGGGGCGTCATCGAAGGCGGCGCGCAGGGCTCCCTCCGCCCGGTCGGGAGCCAGCACCCAGTCGGGAAGCCATTCGACGCGGCGGCCGTCGAGAATCCCGGCCAACTCCTTGCGCAGCGCCTCCCCTTCTTCCCCCGTCGCCAGCAGCACCTCCCGGGGATTGAAGCGAAGCAGTTCGCCGCGCAGGCCTTCCGGCTCGGAGACTTCCGTCAAGCTGAACTCACCGGTGGTGATATCGACCACAGCCAGGCCGAAACGACCCGGGCGGCCCGCGGCGACGGCGAGCAGATAGTTGTTTTCCTTGGGTTCGAGGGTGTCGGTGTCGACCACCAAGCCGGGGGAGACGACGCGCACTACCTCGCGGCGGACGATCCCCTTGGCCGCCTTGGGATCTTCCACCTGCTCACAGATGGCAACCTTGTAGCCCTGTTCCACCAGGCGGGCGATATAGGGCTGACAGCTGTGATAGGGAATGCCGCAGAGGGGGACTTCCTCGGCCGCCCCCTTGTTGCGGGAGGTCAGGGTGATGTCGAGGACGCGGGAGGCGGTAACGGCGTCGTCGAGGAACATTTCGTAGAAATCGCCGAGGCGAAAAAAGAGGATGGCGTCAGGATATTGCTCTTTGATTTCCAGGTACTGCCGCATCATGGGGGTGCTGCCGGACATACCGCTATCAACCTCGCCTTGCTTGAAGCGCCAACAAAGCCGAGACGTCTCCCCGACTTTGCCGGCTAATATTAATCTTGGGCATGTTAGCAGAGGCCATGGACGGTGTAAACTCTTTCCGGGGTGCTCGCAACCGTCTCGCATCCCGCAAAAACCTTGACAGGTGCCGACCGGGATGCTAATAGGAAACGCCAACCTCAATAGGAGTTTTCATGTCCAGCGCAACAAAGTCGACCGATCCCTGCCTCGACCGGGAGAGCTACCTCATCGCCACCCTTGACGACGAAATTCGTGCCGACCAGCTCTGTCACGAGTTGCTGCGCCGTTGCTACCTGTATCTCGTCGAGGCCCACGAACTGCCCGCCGAAGAGACCAGCCGCCTCTGCTACGGGGTCAGCTATTTTCTCTGCGAATACCTCATCCCCGAATTCCGGATCAGCCCCTTCGACCTCACCGCCGTCCAGGTCCGTCGCTTCGCCGGTCACTGGTACATCATCCGCAACATGGAACCGAACCTGGCCGAGTTGACCAGCATTCTCGAAGGGATTCTCGCCTTTGCCGCCTTCTGCCGCGAGCGTGATCTGATGAGCGCCGAGCAGGTCGCCACCATCGAGGGGGCCTGCGCCGAACTCGACTTTTATCGTGACCGGATCGACAGCTTCTGGGCCATTGAAAAAGAGGGCTACGACGCCTGGCAAGCCGTCTGCCCTCTGAAAGACTGAACCCGGCCATGGATCACGCCCGCCTCAAGCTGCGCGCCGCCCGCGTCTCCATCGCCACGGCCGCCGGCCTGGCGCTGCTCAAGCTTGTCACCGGCATTTTCACCGGCTCCATGGCCGTGCTCGCCTCGGCCGTCGACAGCCTCCTCGACATCCTCATGTCGGGGGTCAACTACCTGGCCATCCGCCAGGCCGACCAACCGGCGGATCAGACCCACCCCTTCGGCCACGGCAAATACGAAACCCTCGCCACCATCATCCAGTCGCTGGTCATCACCCTTTCCGGCGCCTGGATCCTCTTCGAGTCGGTGCGCCGCCTTCTCGCCGGCCCCGAACTCACCGCCCTGGGCGGCGGTATCGCCGTGCTGCTAGTGAGCACGGCGGCATCCCTCGTCATCACCCGCTATCTGCGGCGAATCGCCCGACAAACCGACTCCTCGGCGCTGCAGGCCGATTCCCTGCACTTCGCCATGGATGTCTACACCAACCTGGCCCTGCTCGCGGGCCTCGTCATCATCCAGTTCGTCGACATTCCCTGGCTCGACCCGGTCCTCTCCCTGCTCGTCGGTCTCTATATTATCAGCGAGGCGGTCAAGCTCCTACGCCACGGGCTGCGCGATGTCCTCGACGAAAAACTGCCCGAGGAGATCCGGCAGAAAATCACCGAGATCATCGAGAACTATCCCGGTGAAAAGATCGACTTCCACAATCTACGCACCCGCCGGGCCGGTTCCCAGAAGATCATGGATTTTCACCTCAATATCTGCAAACACCTGACCGTGGAAGCAGCCCACGAGATCGCCGACCGTCTGGAAAAGCGCATCGAAGCCGAGATCCTCGGCGCCGACGTCACCATCCACATCGAACCCTGCCAACGCCCCGACTGCCCCGGCCGCGCCGCTTGCCAAAAAGAACAGGGCGCCTGAAGCGCCCCGCGTGAATCCTCAAGAATTTTATTCCCCCCTCTCATTCCTTCTCCTCGCCGAACCACTTGTCGAACCAAGTGCGGTGATCCTTTTCCGCGAGGGTTTTCAGGTCCTTGGGGCCGAGCCAGATGCCGCCGCAGCCGGGGCATTTGTCGAGGGGGACGTCGCGGAAGGTCATGGGCTGGATTTCGTCACCGCACTTGGGGCAGCGATTGCGGCAGTGGGAACGGATGAGCTGCTCACGGGTTTCCTGCCTGAGCTTCTCGATCTTCTCTTGTTCTTCCTTGTAGAAGTACTGATTTTCGAGGGCCTTCTTGCGCTCGTCCCAGAGATCGGTCATGATCGCCTCCACAGGTAGCCGGTTTTTATTAATCATACCAGGCAACTGCGGGCCAACAAGAGCAAGATTCAGGGAATCTCTTTAATATATAGATAGCCGGCGCCGTAGGTCGCCCCCTTCCCCAGATTGAGCAAAGCGGCGAGGCGCAGCAGCCAGAGCACCTCCGCCAGCCCCTCCCCGCCGAGATCTAGTTTCCCCACCACCCCGCCGAGTTCCCGGGACTCTCCCCCTTCCTCATCCTCCAGCACCCGCCAGTCCCGCCAGCGCAGGCGTCCGCCCAACACCTCGACCCGGCGTGCGGCGTCAAGCAAGGGAGCGGGATCATCAAAAAGCTCCACCTCGCAGTGGGCATGCACCATGGAACCGACGCGCCGCAAAATAAAGGGGAAGAGATTTTCCCAACCGGGACGAAAGAGGGGGCGGCCGTTGGCGAGCAGCCGTGCTGGGGTATGCAGGGTCAGACGTACCCTCTCCGGCACCGGCAGGCCGTCGAGCCACCAGTCGGCGCGGGTCAGCACCAGCGGCAGTGGGGCGGCGGAAGCCAGAGACCAGATCGGGGAGCGGTTGCCGGAAAGATCCTCGGCCAACACTGCATTCAGGGTGAAACGCCCCTGCCCCTGATCAATCCCCAGTTCGCCGAGGGCCAGCCACACGCGACAGAAAGAGGCGAGTTGCCGCACCCCACGCCCAAGGAGGAGCAGCGGCAATTCGAGGGATTCACCGGCGGCCAGCACGCGCGGCAGCTTGGCGGGCGGTTGCAGAACGAAGGCGGGGCCGGGACGCTGATAGCGGCGCTGTGCGTAAGGATCGGAAGAAACGGGGGGATCGAAGAGAGCTACGAAGGCCTCCGGCGCCAGACCGGCACGCCGCGCCGCCCGCCGCAGTTCGCCGCGCAGACCCGGCAACATCGCCTCGCTAAAGGTGAAGTCCTCGCGAAATTCGAGCACTAAAAAGGCGCGAACGAATTCGATGCGCTCTCCCTGGGGGATGGGAAAAGGAGCGCTCATGACCGCCGCCCCTGACTGCGTTTAGAAAATTCCTCTTCCACCAGACGCTTTTGACCGGGAGCCAGGCGCTTTGAAGCAAGCAGCCCGCGCAGGTCGGCGCTGGTGAGTCGCGGCAGATGGACGGTGAACCAGACCGCCGGGGTGCGGGGATTTTTCAGCAGGGCCAGGCGCACATTGGGGCGTTGTTGCCAGCGGGGATGGCGAGCGATGCAGGAGATCGTTTCGGGAGCGGCGGCGGGGCCGTTGAAAAACTGGAGGATGGAGACCTCGCGCAGGCGATGGTTCTGGAGGCAGGCATCCATCAGGCGGATATCCCCTTCCTTGAGCAGGGCATCGACCAGGGTCGCCGTCCCCCGTCGGGCCAGGGTCAATTTGTTGCCGAGAGGAACGGTCGGTAGCCGCTGCAGGATGATCCGCTCGGCGGCAACCTTCTGATCGGGGGTCACCCCGGGGAGGTAGCAGATTTCCAGCAGTTCGAAAAGATAGAGCTGGCCGAGCAATCCTTGCAGCACCACGCCCGAGGTGCCGGGATTGCGGCTCAAGGCAACCTTGAGCCGGTGGCTCGACGCGACGACGGCGAGGCGGGAAATCTCCTTGAGCAGATCCTCGGAAAGATCCCGGCGTTTGAGCAGCGCCGACAGGTGTTCCTCGCCGAGGCGGGGATTTTTCAGCAAGGTTTGCAACACCTCACCCGAGGGGTCTTGCAGCAGTGAAAAGAGCTCCGTCCCGTCGGCGGTCAGCGCCCGATGCAGACGTCGGGCCAGATCGACGCTGAAGGTCTGCTCCCCCCTCCGCTCGGCCATGGCTCATGCCCTCCCCTGCTTACTCGTCGCCAGCGCCGGAAAACCCGTAGCGACCGAGGAACTGAGCCTTGAAGGCCTTGAATTCGTTGCGTTCAATGGCGGCCCGGGTCTGCGCCATCATGTCCAGATAGAAATGGACATTGTGGATCGCCGAGAGAATCGCCGAGAGGATCTCGTTGGCGTTGAAGAGATGATGGAGATAGGCGCGGGTGAAGTTCCGGCAGCAATAGCAGGAGCAGGAGGCATCCACCGGATAGAAGTCGCGCCGGTAGCGGCGATGGGTCAGGCGCAGCTTGCCGCGGCTGGTGAAGAGCGTGGCGCTGCGGGCGTAGCGGGTGGGAATCACGCAGTCGAACATGTCCATCCCCCGCTCGACGCTTTCGAGGATGTCCTCGGGCAGCCCGACCCCCATGAGATAGCGGGGTTTGTTTTCCGGCAGGAAGGGGGCGGTGTAATCGACGACCTTTTTGAGCAGTTCCAGCCCCTCGCCGACGCTGACCCCGCCGATGGCGTAGCCGGGGAAATCCATGGCGGTCAGGGCCTTGGCGCAGTCCCGGCGGAGATCATCGTAGACGCTCCCCTGAACGATGCCGAACAGGGCCTGATCCTTGCGCTTGTGCGCCTTCAGGCAATTTTCCGCCCAGCGCAGGGTCTTGCCGATCGACTTGGCGGCGTAGTCGTGGGTCGCCGGATAGGGAATACACTCATCGAAAGCCATGATGATGTCAGCACCGAGGGCGTTCTGGATGGCCATGGCCTCGGCCGGACCGAGAAAGATCTCGTTGCCGTTGACCTCGTGCTTGAAAAAGACTCCCTCTTCGGTGATCTTCTTTTTCGGCAGGGAAAAGACCTGAAAGCCGCCGCTGTCGGTGAGAATCGGCTTCTTCCAGTTCATGAAGGCGTGCAGTCCACCGGCCTTTTCCACCAGCCCTTCGCCGGGGCGCAGATGTAGGTGGTAGGTGTTGGAGAGGATGATCTGGGCACCGGTCTCCTCGACCTGGGCCGGGGTCATCGCCTTCATCGCCGCGTGGGTGCCGACGGGCATGAAAATCGGCGTCTCGATGACGCCGTGGGGGGTTTGCAGACGGCCGCGCCGGGCCGCGCTTTCGGAATCGGTGTTGAGCAGGGTGAACTGGAACATGGAGGGGAAAACTTTCCTGAAAATGGCGCCAGGCTATTCGAAAGCCACGATGAAGGCGCCGGGATAATTCATCTGTTCAAAATGGATACGGGCCGCTTCCGCTTCCTCGATGGAGCGGTAACGACCGGCGCGCACCCGGTAAAAACGCATGCCGTCGATGAGCTCTTCGCGCACATCCGCCGCGCCGACCTTGCTTTTCATCTCACCGGCGAGGCGCTGAGCGTTTTCCGGCAGGGTAAAGGCGGCGAGTTGTACCGCGTAACTGCCGATATCGTAGCTCGGCAGGGGTTGATAGCGCAGCTCTCCTTGGGCATCACGCACCTGGGTGCCGAGGGCCTCGACCCGCACCGGCGCGGTGCCGGGGCCGGCGACGCCGAGGGCGTGGGCGGCAGCGTAAGACAGATCGATCAGCCGCCCCTTGACGAAGGGCCCCCGGTCGTTGACCCTTACCACCGCCTCGCGGTTGTTGCTGAGATTACGCACCTTGACAAAAACCCCCAGGGGCAGGGTTTTATGGGCGGCGGTCATGGCGTGCATGTCGTAGATCTCGCCGTTGCTCGTCTTGAGCCCGTGAAAATCGGCGCCGTACCAGCTGGCGATACCCTCCTCCACATAGCCGCGATGATCCAGCAGCGGGTCGTAACGCACCCCATTGACTGTGTAGGGGCGTTGATAGGGCTTGAGTTCCCGCGCTGAAACGGTGCGCGCCGGACTCTGAGGCGTGGCGCCGGGCGCGACCGTCACCGGCTCGTCATGGAGCACCCGCACGTCATAGCGCGGTCCGCCGCAGGCGGCCAGCGCCATAAAAACTCCGCCCGACAGCAGGCAAAAAATAGTCCATTTTATCATTTGTCTTTACCTGATTGGGGTCAGGGTTCGATCCCCGGATGAGCGGCCCCGGACTCTTCCGGCGGCGATTCGTCATCGACCCCGGCCGCCTTGATCCGTCCGACGATATGCCCGGGAATGGCGACGGCCGCCATGACTCCCAACTGCACGGGATAGGCGACCGGGCCGAACCAAGAGGCGGCACTCAGCCCCTCGCCGGCAATGTAGGTACCGTAGGCGGGATAGAGCACCCGGTAGTCGTCCTTCCGTTCCTCGCGCTCATCCCGGTCGTAATGGAAGCCGAGGGTGTCACCGGTAGCGAGCCCCTCCTGATGCAGCGGCACCAGCGGCAACATGCGCAGAAAGGCATACCAGCCCTTGTATTCCCGCTGGGCGAAGTCCTTGGCATGCGCTCCCTCGTGCAGGGCGATGGAGGCGTGATCCGAATAGAGGTTGATGGTGTTGGTGAAGGGATTGTAGTGATCCCCGCCAAAGACCCGTCCCGGGAAGATGGTATAGGAAACGGTCGTCAGCACTCCCAGGGTGTAACGCCAGAAGCCCCCGACCTCACGATTGCGCACGAGGCGCGACCATTCGCCGCCAGGAGCGTATTCGTTGATGCGCACCTTGACGTTGGCGAGATCGTTAGCGACCAGGTAGTCCCGCAAATGCCCTTCGGTTTCCGGGGAAATATCGTGATTTTCGATGCGCCAGTTCCAGAGAATGAGTTTGGACGGCAGACTGAAAAGGTAATGACCGAGGCCGTCGACGAAGGCGTTGGGGCGGCCGCGATGGACCTGTTCCTCACCAGTGCGCAAGGCGAGAACGTCTCCCCCTTCCACCTCTTGCGTATAGGTATAAGGGACCGCCATGCAACCGGAAAAGAGCGTCAGCGTCAAGAGCAGCATTACCAGACGGATCATCTCATCCTCCCCCTATTGCCGAACTTCCACTCAAAAAAACAGGAAAATCCCAACGTGCCAAGGAAACCAGGGCGGTGGCCACCGGCCCGCCGCCCTGGAATGTCAGCTCTTCGACTTCGCATTTTTCATCGACAGTGGAACAATGGGTGACTCATTCAAGCAGATCGAGACCGACCACGGCCAATTTCCCCGGCCCCTCCCCGGCCACCATGGCTCGGTCCCTATTCCTTCACCCGGGACATGGCGCGGAACTTCTGATAGCGCTGCTCGACCAGTTCCTCGGCGGTCAGACTCTTGAGTTCATTGAGATGCTTCTTGAGGTACCGTTTGATGTTGGCGGCGGCCTCACGCGGGTTGTTGTGCGCCCCGCCGAGAGGTTCGGGGATGACGTCGTCAATGACGCAGCCGAGCTCGGCGATGTCGGTGGCGGTGAGTTTGAGCGCCTCGGCGGCCTGCGGCCCCATGGCGCCGTCGCTCCAGAGAATGGCCGCGCAACCTTCCGGGGAAATAACGGCGTAGACCGAGTATTCCATCATCATCACCCGGTTGCCAACGGCGATGGCGAGAGCGCCGCCCGAACCGCCCTCGCCGGTGACGGTGACGATCACCGGCACGGTCAGCGCCGCCATCTCCCGCAGGTTGCGGGCAATGGCCTCGGCCTGGCCGCGCTCCTCGGCGCCGATGCCGGGAAAGGCGCCGGGGGTGTCGACAAAGGTGAAGATCGGCAGATTGAACTGCTCGGCCATCTGCATGACCCGCAGCGCCTTGCGGTAGCCTTCGGGGTTGGGCATGCCGAAGTTGCGGTAGACCTTCTCCTTGGTGTCCCGCCCCTTCTGATGGCCGATCACCGCGCAGGGTTCGCCGTCGAGGCGGGCGAAGCCGCAGACCAGGGCCGGGTCGTCACGAAAGTTGCGGTCGCCGTGCACCTCGAACCAGTCGGTGAAGATGTACTCGACGTAATCGAGGGTAAAGGGCCGGTTCATGTGCCGGGCGAGCTGGGTGCGCTGCCAGCGGGTCAACTTGGAGAAAATTTCCTCGCGCAGCTTGGCGGCCTTCTTTTCCAGCTTGAGGATGTCGCCGGCGAAGTCGACCTTTTCCGTGGAAAATTCCCGCAAGTCGCGGATTTTCTGCTCCAGCTCGACCAGGGGCTTTTCGAAATCGAGATAAAACTGCATCGCTGTAGCTCCTGCCAAAATACGGTTTTCAATAGAAAACCTTAGTATATCCAAGAGGATGGATCAAGGCAATGAAACGCCCGATCACTCGAAAGTGACGACATTATAGCCAAACAACTTCTCGGCGGCATCCATTATTTCATCAGAGGCCGAGACTTTCTGGGATTCGGGCAGACCGATGACGGTTTCGCTGCGGTTGGGAATGACCAGATGCAGCAGCACGTCGCAACTCCCCCGATGGCGATCGATGATATCCTTGAGCGCCGTCAGTTGCCCTTCGGTGAGACCCGGCGTGGTCAACCGGAAATGGACCTTCTTCGTCAGCCGCTCCTTGACCTCGCGCAGGGGGAGCACCTCCGTCGCCAGCAGCTTGCAGGATTCTTCCCCCACATCCAGAGTGCCGCTCACCAACAGCGGCTCCTCCCCCTTGAGCAGTTCCATGGCGGCCTGATAGGTCTCGGGAAAGACCACCATTTCGACGAAACCGGAAAGATCCTCCAGGGTGACGAAGGCCATGCGGTCCCCTTTTTTGGTGGTCAGCTCCTTGAGGCCGGCGACGATGCCGCAGACCTTGACCTCCGACTTGTCCGGGCGCTCGTGCAGTCCGGCGGTGTCGCAGGTGGCGAAACGCTTGATCGCGGCGCTGTGCCGGGCCAGGGGATGGCCGGTGATGTAGAAGCCGAGGGCTTCCTTCTCGAAGCCGAGCAGGACGTTCTCCGGCCACTCATCGATATCGGGAAGCTTGCCGTAGCCGTTCCCTTTGTGGTTGACGATCTCCGCCGTGCCGAAGAGAGACTCCTGCCCCTGCTCCTTTTCCCGCTGCACCTTCTGGCCGATCTCCATGGACTCTTCAAGCACCACCATGAGCTGGGAGCGCCGGGCTTTCAGGGAATCGAAGGCCCCGCAGCGGATCAGGGCCTCGACCACCTTCTTGTTGACCTTACGCAGATCGACCTTTTCACAGAAATCCTGCAAAGAGGTGTATTCCCCCTTGGATCGCTCCTCGATGATCGATTCGAGGGCCGCCGAGCCGACCCCCTTGACCGCGCCGAGTCCGAAGCGGATGGAGTTGCCGTGCACGGTGAAGGTGCGGTCCGAGGCGTTGATGTCCGGGGGAAGCACCTCGACCCCCATGGCACGTACCTCGGCGATGTTCTTGATGACCTTGTCGGTGTTCTCCATGTCCTCGGTCAGAAGCGCGGCCATGAATTCCACCGGATAGTGGGCCTTGAGGTAGGCGGTGTGGTAGGCAACCAGGGCGTAGGCGGCCGAGTGAGATTTGTTGAAGCCGTAGGCGGCGAACTTCTCCATCAGGTCGAAGACGGCTTCCGCCTTCTTGATATCGAGCTTGTTCGCCTTCGCCCCGGCCATGAACTTTTCCCGCTCCTTGGCCATCTCCTCGGGTTTCTTCTTGCCCATGGCGCGACGCAGCAAGTCGGCGCCGCCGAGGCTGTAGTTGCCCAGCACCTGGGCGATGAGCATGACCTGCTCCTGGTAGACGATAACCCCGTAGGTGTCCTTGAGGATCGGTTCCAGTTGCGGGAAGGGGTAATCGAAGCTCTCCTGGCCGTGCTTACGCTTGATGAAGGAGTCGACCATCCCCGAGCCGAGGGGGCCAGGGCGGTAAAGGGCGACCATGGCGATCAGGTCTTCGAAGCAGGAGGGTTTGAGCTTGATCAGATATTCTTTCATCCCCGAGGATTCGAGCTGGAAGACGCCCGTCGTCTCCCCCTTGGAGAGCAGCTCGTAAGATTTCTGGTCGTCATCGCGGATCAGACGCAAATCGAAGTCGGGGGCTTTGCCCGAGCGCACCAGGCGCACCGCGTTGTCGATAACGGTCAGGGTTTTCAGACCGAGAAAGTCGAACTTGACCAGCCCGATCTTCTCCACGTAACTCATGGCGAACTGGGTGACCTGGCCTCCCGACTTGGGGTCGGTGTAGAGGGGCAGATATTCGGTCAGCGCCTTGGGCGTCACCACCACCCCAGCGGCGTGGGTGGAGGCGTGGCGGGTCAGCCCCTCCAGGGCCAGGGCGACGTTGAAAAGCTCCTTGATCTTGGCATCCTTGTCGATCAACTCCTTCAGCTTGGGCTCCTGGGCGAGGGAGTCCTTGAGGGTGATGTTGAGGATGCCGGGGATCAGCTTGGCGATCTTGTCGGTCTCGGCGAAGGACATGTTCAGCGCCCGGCCGACGTCGCGGATGACCCCCTTGGCCTGCATGGTGCCGAAGGTGATGATCTGAGCGACATTCGCTTCGCCGTAGCGCTGACGCACATAGTCGATGACCCGCTCCCGGCCATAGATGCAGAAGTCGACGTCGATATCGGGCATCGACACGCGCTCGGGATTGAGGAAGCGCTCGAAGAGCAGGTTGTAGGGCATCGGATCGATGTCGGTGATGCGGATGGCGAAGGCCACCAGGCTGCCGGCGGCGCTGCCGCGCCCGGGACCGACCGGGATGTCGTGATCCTTGCCCCAGTTGATAAAGTCGGCGACGATGAGGAAATAGCCGGGAAAGCCCATCTGCTTGATACAGTCGAGTTCCGTCTCCAGTCGCTCGCGGTAACGGGTCTCATCCTCGGCGGTCAGTTCGCGCAGCTTGCGGATGTCGGCCAGACGCTCATCCAGGCCCTTACGGGACATCTCGGCCAGAACCTCGTCAAGGGTCTGCTCGGCGGGCTTTTCGTACTGGGGGAAGTGGTAGGTCTTGAAGTCGAGTTCCAGATTGCAGCGCTGGGCGATCTCCACCGTATTGGCCAGAGCCTGCGGATACTCCTTGAAAAGCGCCGCCATCTCGCCCGGGGTCTTGACGTAGAACTCGTCGTTGGAAAAGCGCATGCGCTTGTCGTCGTCCATGGTCTTGCCGGTCTGAATACAGAGCAGCACCTCATGGGCGTGAGCCGACTCGCGGGTCAGATAGTGACAGTCGTTGGTCGCCACCAGCGGCAACGACAGTTCCTTGGCGATTTCGATCAAGCCCCGATTGACCGGGGTCTGTTCGGGAATGAAGTTTTCCTGGAGTTCGAGATAAAGCCGGTTGTTGTCGAAGATCTCAGACATCTGCCGGGTGCGCGCCAGGGCCTCGTCCATGCGTCCGGCGCCGAGCAGCACGGGAATCTCCCCGCCCAGGCAGGCGGTCATGGCGATCAGCCCTTCATTGTTCTCGCGCAGCAGCTCCCAGTCGATGCGGGGGCGATAGTAAAAACCTTCGCGGTAACCGGCGGAAACCAGCCGACAGAGATTGCGGTAGCCGGCGAGGTTTTTACAGAGCAGAACGTAGTGATACGAGGCCTCGGACGAGCCCCGGGCGTTGGTCTTCTCGAACCGGCTGCCGGGGGCGATATAGACCTCGCAGCCGATGATCGGCTTGATCCCGGCGGCAACCGCCTTGGTGTAGAACTCGATGGCGCCGAACATGTTGCCGTGGTCGGTCACGGCCACCGCCGGCATCCTGTATTCCTTGACCCGCTCGATCAGGTCGGGAATCTTGATCGCCCCATCGAGCAGGCTGTATTGGCTATGCAGGTGTAGATGAACGAAATTGGTATGTTCCATGAAACGATCCAGCCTTCGATGAATTCCGGAAAAAGCCGTGATGAGAGGATAAGCGTGAATGGCGAGCTTCCCGTGACGCTCCGGGCGTCCGCGGAAAAGGGAGGTTGGATACTACCACCGGGAGGATTAAATGGTCAACTCGGTTCAGTGCCGCCGGGCGGCTACGGATTAATGCGTCTCTTCCTGGGGGATCTTGGGGTAGTAGCCGAAGACCAGTTCCAGCCTCAAGAGGATGCCGGGCGTCACTTCGTAATCCTCTTCCCGGGGGAAACTGACCTGGGGCACCACCTCGTAGAAGAGCCAGTCGCGCCAGATGCGCTGCCGGTAGCGAAGGCTGAGGGTGACATTTTCCAGACGGTGATGGGGATGGGTGACGAAACCGTTGGACCAGCCATAGACCAGGGTCCGCCGGCGGCTGAAGGGCTGATAAAGAGAAAAACCCAGGCCGTAAGCGTAGCCGTGATCGTCCTTGTCCCAAACCCCTTCGGCGGTGGTGCGGAAAAAAAGTTTATCTCGCACCTGCCGATCGAAATCGAAGAGGGTCCGGGCGCGGATCGTCCCATCGGTGATAGTCGTCAGCCGCTGGGTGAAACGAAAGGTCCAATCATCGAGGGGGATGGTGCGCCGATAGCGCGGTTCGAGGAAGACGGCGGGCATGCCGTCGCGCCAGCGCAAACCGCTGCGCAAGCTCAGGTGACGTAGTGTTTTGCGCTTGATAAAGTACCGCAGCGAAAGGGAGAAATCCTCTTCGTTGTCGACCACGGTCGGCGATGTCCCCTCCGCCCCGGAGATAGCGCGATAGCCGTCCTCCTCATCCGGATCCCCGGCGATCAACAGATGCAGACGGTCCTCCAGAATCGGCAGGTCAAGGCGCAGAGCGGCGCGCACATCGTATTCGACATCCGACTCATCCTCGGCAAAGAGAGAGAAACGGACCTTGAGGCGGGTCTTACTCTGCTCGCTCTCAAAACGGGGATCGGCAAAGAAGTTGTCAAGCCAGTGCGCCGAGGCGAGCAGGCCGAGGGAAGCCTGGCGATGCAGCGCATCCACCCCGGTCTCTTCCTCGGCCAAGGCGGTTCCGGTCTGAAGAAGGAGCAGAAGCGTGATGCAGACAACAATTATTCGGAGAAAACCGACCGATCGCGTCATGGGCAGCAAGTTCCTCTGGCGACAGTTCCGGCTGAACCATTCATCAAGTTGTTAAAGCGTAACAGAAAATAGTTTGCGATAAAGGATTGGAAGATAAAAACAAGATATGGGATGAGTGCCCTTTTGCGCACGAGAAAACCGCGTCAGAGAACCTCGACGCCGAACTGTTCGAGCATGGCGGTCAGGCGGATCAGCGGCAGGCCGATGAGCGCGGTGTAGTCAGAACCCTCGATGCGCTCCATCAGGGCGATGCCGAGGCCTTCGATCTTGAAGGAACCGGCGCAGTCGACAGGATTTTCCCGCTTCACATAGCGCACCAGCTGTTCCCGATTCAGCCGCCGCAACGTCACGGTGAAAGTCACGACATCCGTCGAAACCTCGCGGGAAAGGCTGTCGTAGACCGTAACGCCGGTATAGAAGGTGTGACTGCGCCCCGCCATCTCCCGCAGTTGCTCCACCGCCGCCTCGGCGGACCCGGGCTTGCCCAGCACCTTGCCGCGCGGGTCGGTAAAAACCTGATCGGCGCCGATGATCAGGGCATCGGGGAAGCGCTCGCCGAGACTCTTCGCCTTGTGCAGGGAAAGATGCCGAACCAGCAGATCCGGGGCAATTTCCTGGTCGATACGCTCCTCGAAAAGAGGCGCGGCGACCTGAAAGGGCAAGCCGAGTTGTCGCAGCAGTTGCAGCCGGTACGGACTGGTCGAAGCGAGAACGAGAGTACGCATGCAAAAACCCCCTGAGTAAATTTTTTTCCCTTTTAACCCAGGGTTCGGCCAAATGCAAGACGTGGCGGATTAAAACCCCCGGAAGGGGCCTCTGCCGGACTTCAGGCCACCGCCCGCCAAGGCGTGCGCTCCTCGGCGATCCGCGCGGAGCGCTCCCCCCGGCCACTGCGGGGCGTGGTGATCCCCTGGCTGCTCAATTCTCCGGTCAAGCCCGCGGCCACCTCGGTCAGGGCGGCGCTCACCCGCTCCCGGTCGATGCTCGCCACAAACCGGCTGAAATCGCCCCGCGCCAGCCAGGCATCGACAAAAGTCACCTGCGGATTCTCGCCGACTTCCACGATCACCTCCCCTTCATAGCCCCCGTCACCGAGGATACCGGAGACGGTGAAGCCCTCTGTCCGCATTCCGGAAAGTCGCTCGATGCGATCCGTTACAAAATAAAGCGCATTGCCGTTGTTATCCGACACATTCAGCCAGACCATAGGTCACCTCCCAAAGAGTTGATTGCCGATGGGATGACCTTAGCGGAGCCCTGCGACAGAATAAGTCACAGCGTATCGAGATCCAAGCCTTGGCGCAGACCCTCGACGAAGGAAGTCCGCAGGGATTCGGGTTCGAGCACCCGGACATGAGGAAGATAGGAGTAGAGCCAGGAAAGGATTTCCTTCTCGCCACCGGCATTGAAGGAAAGGATCAACGAGCCGTCCGGTTCTTCGGCGATTTCCTGGGAGGGATGCCAGGTGCGTTCGCGAATCAGGTGGGCGATTTCGGAGGAAAACCGGACCCGGATCGCCAGCGGCGCCTCGTCGATGAGACCGAAGGCGTTGCCGAGCAGATCGTCGACGGAAAAGTCCCCGGGAACCTCGAAGCGCTCGTCCAGTCGCTCCAGCGCCCGGATGCGGTCGACGAGAAAGCGCCGCAAGCCCTTACGGTTGTGGGCATAAGCCGCGAGATAGAGGGAATCCTTATAGAAAACCAGGGTATAGGGGTCGATCAGGTAATCCTCGGCCGGACGGCGCGGAGGGGCGTAAGAAATGCGGCAGGTATACTGACGCAAAAGCGCCTCGCGCAGGGCTTCGAGAATATCCCGCTGCGGGGCATAATCGCGCAACCCCTGAAAATGTGGGGTCGCCGCCTGCGCCAGGCGTTCAAGATGGGCCAGATTGCGCGGGGGCAGATTGGAGCGGATGCGGGCGAAAACCGCATCGAGATCCTCCTGAAAGGGGGTGCCCTGCAAAAAAGCGAGTTGCCCCCGACAGAGGTAAAAGGTCATCAATTCATAGAGGGTAAAGGTGACCGGCAGGTATTCCTCGAACTCGGCCATGAAGCTGTGCAGCACAGTGCCGTCCGGCTGATTTTCGCGAATCAGCGGATAACCGACCTCTTCCAGGGCTTTGAGATCGCGGTAGACGGTTCGCCGGTTAACCTCGCACTCCTCGGCCAGCTCGTCGACGGTAGCCCCGAAACGGGCCCGCAGGATGCGGATGACATCATGCAGCCGCGCCGCCTGACTGTATTTTTTCGCGGGTTTACCTGGTCTGTTCGGTTCTTTGCGCATAGCTCCTCTACTTACAGTTCCTCCCCCGCCGTCATCTCGCGCAGGCCGTGAATGGTACCGCTGCCGTGGGGGCTGTCGATGCGGCTAACGGAGAAGAAGAGTTGCAACCGGCCGCCGCTGAGCACCGCCGCCTGCTCGCCGGTGAGGTGCACACCGGCCAGGTCAAGGCGACTGCCGGAAGCCGATACCGCCACCGGCGCGGAAATTTTCAAGCCGTTGGCGATCAGGGTCGAGGCTTCCGCGCGCAGCCCGATATCGCCGCCGCTGATTTCTCCACGATCGAAGACCGCCGTGGAACGGCGCAGGATTACGGAGCGGGCGCGAATATCGCGCAGGTGGACATCCTGGCAATCGACAATTTCCAGGCTCTCATAATCCCCCTCGAAAACCATGCCGCTCGTCCCCTCGCAACGCCCTGTTTTCTGAACCCCCTGAACGGGTCGCGTCGCGGCTCGGTACTCACCCTTCAGTGCTGCGGAAAAAGCGGCCGCGAAGAGGCGCGGTTGTTCATCCATCGGCATGTGCCCGGCGCCGGGGATGATGCGCAGAGTGGCCTCGGGCAGATTGGCTTCAAGCAGGATGCCGGTGCGCACCGGCGTGACCCGGTCGTGTTCCCCCCAAATGATGGCGGTCGGCACCTTGATGCGAAAAAGATAGGGGCTTAAGTCCTCCTGGATCAGAGCGATGGCGGCGATTTTTTCCGGATCGCCACCGAGTAACTGCTGGCGCAGGGTGGCGTTGTCGAGCATCAGGTCAAGATCGAAAAGGGGATTGGGCAGCCCGCCGACCATATTGCCGAGAAAGCTGTCGACGCTGATCGGCACCGAAAAATTTTCCGCCAGGACCCCGAGCATCTCCTTGGTGTAGACCCGCCGGTCGAGCACCCCGGCCGCATCGACCAAGACCAGCCGGGTCAGGGACTCGGGATAAGTCCCCGCATATCTCAGGGCGATGGCGCCCCCCAGGGAATGGCCGACGATGATCGGCGGGGCGCCAACGAAAGAATCAACCACCCACTTAACAAATGTGGCGTAATTACCAGGTGAATAAAGGGAATTCTGTTTCTGCGATCGTCCGAAACCGGGCAGATCGAAGGTCACGACATGGTAGTCCCGGGCCAGTTTCGGCAGGAGGCCCTGCCAGGTGCCCGAAGCCAGATCGCCCAGCCCGTGGATCAGCACCAGCGGCGGATTCCCTTTGCGCCCGGCCTCCTGGATCAAGACCTGTCCGCCAAAGACCGGCTCCCGCACCATCCGCTCCCGGACCTTTCCGCTTTCCACGGCCGAAAGGGCCTGAACCGGCAGGGTCAAAAACAAGAGAAAGAGAAGGAATATCCGTATCTTAATCAATTGACTCATAACCACTTTGATCCTCCAGTTTCGACAACCCGCGCTCACCCCCGCCACTATAGGGCAAAAAAGCCGCCCGGTATACCCGAACGGCTCTTTATCACGTGAATGCAGTCACCAGTCACTCAGCACTGCCCTACTCCCACTCAATCGTCGCCGGCGGTTTACTGGAAATATCGTACACCACCCGGTTGATCCCCTTGACCTCATTGATGATGCGGTTGCTGATGTGGGCCATGTCGGCGTAAGGGAGCGGATACCAGCCGGCGGTCATGAAATCCTTGGTCTCCACGGCGCGCAGCGCCACCACATATTCGTAGGTGCGACCGTCACCCATGACGCCGACGCTCTTTACCGGCAAAAAGACGGCGAAGGCCTGGCTGATCTTGTCATAATGACCAGTGCGGTAGAGTTCCTCGATGTAGATGGCGTCGGCCAGACGCAGCACGTCGGCGTATTCCTTTTTCACCTCGCCAAGGATGCGCACCCCGAGGCCGGGACCGGGGAAAGGATGGCGCCAGACCATGGCATGGGGCAGGCCCAGTTCCTCGCCGATGGCGCGGACCTCGTCCTTGAAGAGTTCCCGCAGCGGTTCGAGCAGTTGCAGTTTCATAGTGTCGGGCAACCCGCCGACGTTGTGATGGCTCTTGATGTTGTGCGCCTTGCCGGTCTTAGCCCCAGCGGACTCGATGACATCGGGGTAGATCGTCCCCTGCGCCAGCCACTTGGCGTCGGTGAGCTTGTTCGACTCTTCCTCGAAGATATCGACGAAGAGACCGCCGATGATCTTGCGTTTGCGCTCGGGGTCGGCGACGCCGGCCAGGGCCGAAAGAAAGCGCTCTTCGGCATCGACACGGATGACCTTCACCCCCATATTGCGGGCGAAGGTGGCCATCACCTGATCCCCTTCGTTCAGACGCAGCAGACCGTTATCGACGAAGACGCAGGTGAGCTGCTCGCCGATGGCGCGGTGAATAAGGGCCGCCGCCACCGAGGAATCGACCCCGCCGGAGAGGCCGAGGATAACCCGGTCGCTGCCGACCTGACGGCGGATGCGAGCGATGGCATCATCGATAATATGCCCCGGGGTCCACTGCCCGCTGCAGCCGCAGATGTCGCGGACAAAGGTGTCGAGCAACTGCTGGCCGTGGGGGGTATGGTTGACCTCGGGATGAAACTGCACGCCGTAGAGGCGCAGTGCCACATTCTGAATGGCGCAGACCGGGGCGTTGCCGGTGCGGGCGACGACCTCGAAGCCTGCCGGGACCGCTTCCACATGGTCGCCGTGACTCATCCAGACCGGGCTTTTGCCTTCCATGAAAAAACCGTCGAAGAGCGGTCCCGGTTGCCCCTGGGCAAGCAGCTCGGCATGGCCGAACTCGCGCTTGCCGGCCGGAACCACGGCGCCGCCGAAGTGTCGGCTCATCAGCTGCATGCCGTAGCAGATGCCGAGGACCGGCACGCCGAGCTCGAAAAGCTCCTCGGCGATGACCGGCGCGCCTTCTTCATAAACCGACTTGGGACCGCCGGAGAGAATAATCCCCTTGGGGGCAAAGGCACGAATCGCGTCGATCCCCAGGTCAAAAGGATGAAGCTCGCAATAGACATGGGCCTCGCGCACCCGGCGGGCGATGAGCTGGGTGTACTGGGAACCGAAGTCGAGTATCAGGATTTTTTCGCTGTGAATGTCGGACATGGGGATACCAGGAGAAAGGAGAAAGGTTAAAGGATAAAGGCTGGGAAAAGCGTCAAGTCGGGTTGACGCTTGCGTCAGCCGTAAAGGTTTTGCGTGTTTTTATAAGGCCGCCCAGCATAGCCGAAACTTCCTTTGTCTCCTTGATCCATAAGAGTCCGGCCTCTTTCGGGATGTATCCGATATCGATCCCAATATAAATCTGGGTGCGCAATTCACCGCATGAACCCTTGGCGTAAAGAAGGAACCGTACGCATTCGCGATTGGATTCACGTTCGAACCCTTCCGCAATATTGCTCGGGATGGAAAGACCAGACCGAGTAATCTGATCCCGAAAACCAAAATCCCGCAAGTCCTTAAGATTTTTATAGAGATTGGAACTGAGGCGAGCAGCCCGCTTCCAGACTTCAAGATCCTCAAAATTCATGCCCCAGGACTTTCCTTTATCCTTTTGCCTCGTTCCTTTAACCTTGCGCTATCCCTGTCGTTCGACCCGATAATTCGGGGCTTCGTGGGTGATGGTGACGTCGTGGACGTGGGATTCGCGCAGGCCGGCGTTGGTGATGCGCATGAAGCGGGCATTTTGCTGCAGCTCGGCGATGGTGCGGCAACCGGTATAGCCCATGCCAGCACGCAGACCGCCCATCAGTTGATGGATGTTGTTGGAAAGGCTGCCGCGGAAAGGCACCCGCCCTTCAATCCCCTCGGGAACCAGTTTCACGTCGCTGTCCACATCCCCCTGGAAATAGCGGTCCTTGCTCCCCTGCTTCATGGCGCCGAGGCTGCCCATGCCGCGATAGGTTTTGTAGGTCCGCCCCTGGTAGAGGATGGTCTCGCCGGGGGATTCGTCGGTGCCGGCGAAGAGGGAGCCGATCATGATGATGTCGGCGCCGGCGGCGATGGCTTTGGGCAACTCCCCGGAATATTTGATACCGCCGTCGGCGATCAGCGGAATCCCCGCCTTGCGGGTGACGGTGGCCACATCGGCGATGGCGGTGATCTGCGGCACCCCGACCCCGGCGACGACCCGGGTGGTGCAGATCGAGCCCGGACCGATGCCGACCTTGACGGCGTCGACGCCGGCCTTGATCAGGGCTGCGGCCGCTTCGGCCGTGGCGATGTTGCCGGCGATCAGTTGCAGATCGGGATAGGCCCGTTTGGTGTCGCGAACCGAGTCGAGAACCCCCTGGGAATGTCCGTGGGCGGTATCGATGACGACCACGTCGACTCCGGCCCGCACCAGGGCTTCGAGACGCTCTTCGCGATCCCCCGCGACCCCGACCGCCGCCCCGACCCGCAGCCGACCGAAGTCGTCCTTGCAGGCGTTGGGATACTTGCGGACCTTTTCAATGTCCTTGATGGTAATCAACCCCTTGAGGGCGTAATTGTCGTCCACCACCAACAGCTTTTCGATGCGGTGCTGATGCAGGTGAAACTTGGCTTCCTCCAGCGTCGTCCCGGGGGGAACGGTGACCAGCTTATCCTTGGTCATGACATTGGAAATCGGCTGATCGAGTTTCGTCTCGAAACGCAGATCGCGGTTGGTGAGAATCCCGACCAGCTTGCCGTTTGTGGTGATCGGTACCCCGGAGATGCGGTACTTCTCCATCAGTTCGAGGGCTTCGTAGATTTTCTGTTCGGGACGCATGGTGATTGGATCGACGATCATGCCGCTTTCCGACTTTTTCACCTGATCGACTTCGAGGGCCTGCATGGCCGGCGTCATATTTTTATGCAGAATGCCGAGACCGCCCTCCCGGGCCATGCAGATGGCGGTCCGGTTCTCGGTGACGGTATCCATGGCGGCGGAAAGCAGGGGGATGTTGAGCCTGACCCTGGGAGTCAGTTGGGTGGTGAGATCGACTTCCTTGGGCAGTACGGTGGAATGGGCGGGGACGAGAAGCACGTCGTCGAAAGTGAGTCCTTCACGGATCTTGGGATCCAGCATCGCCAGCTCCTTTTATTGAGAGGGGGGACATCCTTGGCAAGTGAAGTGAAAAATATTAATCGGCGATACTATCCAAGCCGGTCCGGTTGAGTCAAGGCAAAATCTGTTAAAAATTCTCAAACAGGCGCGGCCGCGACCCTCTCCGCAGGGGGAAGGGACGCGGCCGGGACGGAGCAAAAACGGACTAATTGGGGATGAACTGACCGACGCTTTCGATGCGATACATGAGGGCGGTCAGGAGGTTGATCGTCGACTCCAGATCGTCGAGGGAGAGAAGTTCCACCGGCGTATGCATGTAACGCAAGGGAACGCTGACCAGCGCCGCCGCCGTCCCACCCCGAGAGAGTTGGATAACATTGGCGTCGGTGCCGGTGCCGCGCGGTGCGCCCATGACCTGATAGGGGATGTTCTCGGCGCGCGCCGTGGCGACGAGCAGGTCAAAGAGAACCGGATTGACGTTGGGGCCGCGAGCGATGATCGGCCCCTTGCCGATCTTGAACTCACCGATCTCCTTTTTGTCCATCTCCGGATAGTCGGTGGCGAAACCGACGTCGACGGCGATGCCGATATCGGGATTGACCCCGTAGGCGCTGGTGGTGCCGCCGCGCAACCCGACTTCTTCCTGCACGGTGGAGACGACATGGAGATCGACCGGCGCCGGACCGCGCCGCCGCACTTCCTGCAAAACCCGGGCGACAACGAAAGCGCCCATCTTGTCGTCGAACGCGCGGGAGATGACCCGGTCCCCCTGCAAGCGCTCCAGCCCCACGGCGAAGGTCGCGGGATCGCCGATGGCCACCAGCTTCTCGGCCTCGGCCTTATCGACGCAGCCGATGTCGATGAACTGGCTCTTGAGCTTGACCACCGTCTCCCGGTCCTTGGTCTCCATCATGTGAATCGGCTTCTTGCCGACGACTCCGAGAATCGGACCGGAGGCGGTATGGACATAAACGCGCTGTCCCGGCACCAAATGAGCGTCGACTCCGCCGATGGCGGCGAAGAAGAGGAAGCCGTTATCGTCGATATGCTTGATCATGAAGCCGATTTCGTCGCAGTGGCCGGCCAGCATCACCCGGGGGCAATGCTCCCCGGTACCGCCGATGCGGGCAATGACGTTACCCATGACGTCGGTGTGCAACTCATCGGCCACCGGCTCCAGCACCCGCCGGATAACCCGCTGCGCCGGCTGCTCAAAGCCCGAGGGGCTGGGCGTTTCCACCAATTCCTGCAAAAAATCAAAATCCATCTGTTCCATGGTCACAAAATCCTTCGTAAAACAGTGATAAGTGAGGGCAAGCGCGGAGTCCTGCCCTAACGAGAGAACGAATGAGCAGCCGAAGCAAGAATAAACCTCCGCCGCCTTGTTTTCCTTTTTCCTTTTTCCTTTTTCCTTCAGCCTTCAGCCTTACAACTTGATCCCCACCGCCTTGAAAACCAGTTCCGCCGAATTTCTCCGGCACTGCTCGAACTGGTCCTCGGAAAGTCCGGCGCCCAGGGCGATTTTGCGAGCCATTTCCAGGGAAAGGAGATCGCCGGGGGCGTGGGCGTCGTTGTTGATGACCAGTTTGGCCCCGGCCGCAAGGGCCAGTTTCGCCACATGGCCGTTGGTCAGGGAGTGCCCCTTGCGCGTGGTGATTTCCAGGCAGACTCCGCCCTGGGCGGCGAGCGCCGCTTCCTCGGCGGTGAGCAGGCCGGGATGGGAGAGGATATCGACCCCGGCCTCGATGGCCGCTCGATTGGTGCCGGGGGCGACCGGTTCGACGATCGTTTCGCCGTGCAGAACGACGAGCTTTGCACCAAGGGAGCGGGCCTCAGCCGCCGCCTCGGCGATCATCGCCGGGGGGATGTGGGTCAGTTCGATGCCGGGAATCACTGCCAGGCCCAGCGACTTGCCGAGATCATGGGCGATCCGCGACAGGCGGGGGATAATCAGATCCATGTTGGAGAAATCCCCGTGATCGGTGATGGCCAGGGCACGATAGCCGGCCACCGCCGCCCGGCGGGCCAGTTCGAAGGGGATGAGTTCACCATCGCTGAAAACGGTATGGGTATGCAGATCGATCATAGGTCCTCGCGTGCCGGCAGTGGCCGGCGAAATTGGGATGCGAAAAAAGCCAGCAGTTCACGAAAGCTTTTACGATCCCCTTTTTTCAGGAAAAACGCCCCTTTCTTCGGTTCATCGAAGGCGGCCGTCACCACTGGTGCCTGGGCGCGGTCCTGAAAGAACTCCCGGGCCGGCGCCATTCCCGCACCATCGGAAAGGCAGAGAACGCCGAACAGCCGCCGCAGGAAAGGGGTCCATAGAGGGGCGGACTCGCGGGTCGCCGGCAGCACAAAGAGGCGCAGGGCGAAGGTCTCGTTGATCAGCAGCCGGCCGATATCCCCCAAGCCCAGGCCCTCCTCTCCCAGGAGAAAATCATGAGCCGGATCGAATTCGCCGATCCCCTGCAGGCTCCGCACGAAGCGGCGCACATCCTCCACCTCGTCGGCGAGCAGCACCAGCTTGGCCGACGCCTCGGCAAGGAGCACGTCGCGCTCGCCGAGATGATCCTTGATCAGGATGACCTCCTCGGAAGTGAGCAGGGGCAGACGGCCGGACTCCGCCTGGTCACTATCGCGGCGTACCCCGAGGACGCCCTTGTCGAGAAGCATCTTGAGGATCTGCAACACCTCGAAATCGGGACGGGGGCAGTGGTCAAGAATCTCCCGAACCTGGGAATAATACTCGGTGAGAACGAGAATTTCCTGCGTGGTCGGGCGCAATCCCCGGGGGAGCCGCTCGCGGGGAATCTTCAGTTCCAGGCAGGCATCCAGATCAGGGAGGCTCGCGGACTGAGCGGCCATTTCGTCCATCTGCCGCAGTCCCTCGATGATCAGATGATCGATGGGCACGGTGATGCGCGCCTCGACATCGATCCCCCCCGGTGAAAACCAGAACTCCCCATCCGTCCAGGCGAGCAGGCGAAAGAAGGCCTTATCGCCATCGACCCGGCCGAGGCGAGCGTTAACGACAAAGCCCTCGCGGAGAAAGATCGTTCCTCGGCCGCCGGCACCGTGCAGGGAGAGAACCCCATCCTTGCGGTTGACCCCGAGAACCTGCACCAGGTCGGTCACGGCGATCTGGTCGAGATGGCCGCGGATGTCTTTTTCCTGGCGTCCAACCTGCGCGGTCTTCTCCAGTCGGTTGAAATGTCCAAGAATCGCCGACAAGAGTTGCTCGGGATTGAAGGGCCGGGGGAGAAAACCATCCTTGTGGCGACGAAAACCGTCTACCTCCTCCCCTTCCCGTCCGACATAGAAAAAGGCCATGCGCTCGGTGCGGGGGTTGGAAAGAAGAATCTGGACCAGTCGCGTCGCCGGCAGGAGGGACACTTCGGTGTCGAGAACCATGAGTTCCGGCGCCAGGGACAGGCAGAGCTCCAGAGCTCGCGCCCCGTCGGGGGAATGCTGGACCTGCAAACCGTTCTGCCGTAACAGATCGATCATGCCGATCAGATCCGGCTGGTCACCGGCAAGCACGATTTTATTACACAACCTGGGCACGGATAGCTCCTGAAAATTACGCAAAAACGGCTAGATCAACGCCTGAAGCTGATATTGTTCCTGAAGTTTGACAATGATGTTTTCGACAAAATAGAAGTCGGAAGTATGGAAACCGAACAGCTCTTCCCCCTGACGGCGGGCGAAAAGGGCATAGGCGCAATCCTCGTTGAGATAGAGGATGAAGGGGATTTTTTCAAAAGAATCTCCCTCGATATAGAGTGGCACGATGCGCTGGTAATCCCAGTGGGTACGGTCGCGGCCGCCGAGCAAAAAGAGCGAAGTCGCGGACTTTTCCAGCGCTTCGACATGGCGCAGGGATTGCCGGACCTTTTCGAAATCGTCGCAGCCGCGATAGATAATCCCCCGCACCCGGCTCGACTCCACCACCTCGCGACAAAAAGCGCGCATGATCTCGTCGAGACGTGCGGCGGGCATGCGGAAGTAGCGGTAGCGGGGGTCATCCCCCTGAGCGGAAAGAGGGCCGGAAATCCCGCCTTTTTTCGGGTCGACCCGGTAATCGCCGGGGGATCCGAGCAGCCGCTCGACCAGGGGCCAGAAGGGGCTTTCCGCGATGCCGCTGCGATGATAGAGGCTCTTTTTCAGCCGTTCCAGACGACCACCAGCGACCCGCCGCAGTTCTTCGAACGTCGCGCCGTCCGTTGGATAAGCCGCCGAGCGTAAAAAGAGCTCGATCGGAAGACTCTTTTTCAGATCACAGACGCTCAACATCCCCTTGAGCGCCTTGCGGATGCGCTTCTGCGCCACCAGCGAACCCCAGTAATCGGTTTCCGGCAAGAGCATGTAGTATTCGTCGGGTCCGGCCGTGGCCAGGATGTCGGCGTCGCGCAGAACCGAATTGATCGCCTCGATGATCCGCTCCATCGCCTCATCCAGCTCCCGCCCGCGAAAGCCGGCGGCCAGGCGAGCATGATTGTCGATGGTCAGACGGATCAGCGACAGGCTGCGCCCGTAACGACGGGACTTGTGCAGCTCCTTGTCGACATGGTCCTGAAAGAAAGCCATGTTGTAGGCCTGCCCCAGGGGCACCCGCAGGGTGTTCTGCTCCAGTTCGCGCAGCAGCAGAACATTGCGCAGGGCACCGGCGGCGAATTCGCCGACCAGGGCCGCGACCTTGAGATCCCGGCGAGTGAAGGCCTCGCGCCCCACCGGCGCCTCGATGCGGAGCAGGGCCATCCCCTCGGGTCCGACCGGAATCGGCAGCCAGAGGGCCGCGCCCTGCCCGGTCGCGGTCGCTTCACCGGCAAAGAGAATGGCGCGCAATCTTTCGTCGGGGGAGAGCGACTCCTCGCCGGAAGCCACTTTCACCAGACCGCGCCGACAGCGCAGGTGATACTGCCGACCGCCGTAGCCGGGGAGCCAGAGCAGACCGCCTTCGGCCTGCAACAGCTCCATCAGGGTATCGATGATCTGATCCCCGAGCCGGTCGAGATCGTGAATATTGAGAAACACCAGACATTTCTGGTAGTAGCCGAGGGTCTGATGGAACTCGATATTCTCTTCGAGCAGCTTCTTGTGCTCGACCCGCAGAGCCTGGCGAAAGAGGATTTTTCCAACCAGCAGCAGAAACTCGTCGGGATTGATCGGCTTGAGCAGATAGTCGGAGACCCCGCGTTTCATGGCCTCGACAGCGGCGGCGGCATCGTTTTTGTCGGTGACGACGACGATTTCCTGCCCCGGGCTGTGCCGGCGGATGCTTTCCGTGATGTCGTCGCTGCCCACGCCGGCGTGCAGCTCGGTAACAATCAGGTCGAATTCCTCGCGACGCAGCGCCTCCATGACGTCACGAAGGCCGGCGGCGGTGCGCACGTAATAGCCGTCGTTACCGAGCAACTCCTGATAGAGCGCCCGCGAGGCCCCGTCGTTATCGATGGCGAGAATCCGTCCCTTGGCCATGATTCTTTTTTGCCTGTCGCCTTTCCGAAAGGGCTCAATCCGCGATCAGCCGCCCGAGATGAGAATTACGGTAAACCCGGCCGACCCGCACCGGAACGATTTGCCCGATCAGTTCCCGGGAGCCGGCGAAGTTGACGATACGATTCCAGGTGGTGCGCCCGAAGAGTTGCCCCTGCCCCTGGCGGCTCTCCCCCTCGACCAAGACCTCCAGCGTCGCGCCCGCATCCCGCTCCCGCCAATCCCGGGAGATCTCCTCCTGCACCTTAAGCAGCCGGTCGAAACGGGCCTGGCGTTCGCCGGCAGTTGAAGGATCTTCGAGTGTGGCCGCGGCAGTGCCGCTGCGAGGGGAATAAATGAAAGAGAAGATATCGGCGTAGCGCACCTCTTCCACCAGGTGCAGGGTATCGGCGAAATCCTCCTCCGTCTCTCCCGGAAAGCCAACGATGATGTCGGAAGTCAGACGGATATCCGGCCGCGCCTGGCGCAAACGCCGCGCCCTGTCCAGATACTGAGCACGGGAGTAACCCCGGTTCATCAGGCGCAGAATCCGGTCCGACCCGCTCTGCACCGGCAGATGGATGTGATTGCAGAGCTTTTTCAGCGAACCGAAGCAGTCGATCAGCTCGTCGGAAAGATCCTTGGGATGGGAGGTGGTGAAACGGATGCGGGCGATGCCGTCGATCCCTTCCACCTCGGTCAGCAGCCGGGCAAAGGAGAGTTCGCCGGGAAGGCCCACGCCATAGCTGTTGACGTTCTGACCGATAAGCGTCACCTCACGCACGCCGGCTGCGGCCAGTTCGCGGATTTCGTCGAGAATATCGCCGCTCGGGCGACTGATTTCGCGACCACGCACCAGGGGCACCACGCAATAGGAACAGAAATTGTCGCAGCCCTGCATGACCGTCACGAAGCGGGTCACGGCCTCGCCGCCGCTCCGGCGGGGAAAGAGGCGCAAGCGCGTTTCCCGATCGAGAAATTCCACGGCGTGGCCGCGTTTGCGGCGGGATTCGGCCGCCTGAACCAGTTCGGGCAGGCGATGGACGTTATGGGTACCGAAGACCAGATCGAGATAGGGCAGATCCTTGAGCAGTTTCTCCCCCTGCTGCTGGGCAACGCAGCCGCCGACCCCGAGAATCAGGCCGGGTTTGGCGGCCTTCAGGGGTTTGTAGCGGCCGAGATGACCGTAGACCTTGCGCTCGGCCTTGTCGCGGATGGCGCAGGTATTGAGCAGAATGAGATCGGCCGCTTCCGGCCGGTCGACGGGAAGATAATCGATGGCCCGGAGAAGGTCGACGATCTGCTCCGAATCGACGACATTCATCTGACAGCCGAAGGTTTCCAGAAAAAAATGTTTTTGCATAAAGAGCCGAAAGCTTCCTTGATGATTTTTATCGGGAAATGATAAGCGGTTTGCGCCGGTCCCGTCAAACAGAATCAGGGTTTTCCCTGAATCACAACGGCGAGCGGTTCAGTTTGTGACCGTTGCGCACCAGAGCCTCTTCCAGCAGGGCAAGAAGCGCGGCGGGATGTTCCACGGCGAGGAGGCTCAAAACGGCGCCCCCTTCCGAAGATACGGCACGGATATGGGCCAGTTCCGGCCCCAGAGGATTGACGCGAAAACTGCAAAGGCCGGCAAGTTCCATACTTTCGAGGCGCGGACGAAAGAGGCCGCGGCGGGCCAGCAGGCGCCGGTTGCTCAGGGCGTAGCCAACCCGGCTCCATTCCAGCCGTGCCAGCAGCAGATGGCCGAACGTCAGGTAGAGACCGGCAAGCCAGAAGGGAACCGGAATCAAGGCCGGCCAGGGCCAGGGGTGAGCCTTGGCCAGTTCACAGGCGCTTACCTGCCAGAAAATAGCCCCCACCAACAACAGGACACCGAAGAGGGAATGGAGCCCGTTGCGGAAGGTAAAGGCGCGGGGTGCCGGGCGCCCTTCCCAGGTCAGGGTTTCCCCTTCGGCGAAATCGTCGTTCCAGTTCATGGTCATTCCTCCAAAAACCGCAGTCGTTCAGCGGCGAATTTACCCAGTTTGCTGCGGGAATCGGCCTCGGCCACCGCCCGATAGAACTCCCGGGCGGCGGGACTCTTCCCCTCTTTTTCATAAGCCTCGGCGAGGAGAAAGGCGGCCCGTTGGGAGGGGAGCAGGCGCAGGGACGCTTCCAACTCGGCGATGGCCGCGGCCGTCCCCGCCTGTTGCAGATGGGCGTAACCGAGACCCATCCGCGAATAGTAGTAACGCTGATCGAGTGCCACGGCCTTGGCCAGATGAAGACGGGCGGAGCCGAGATCTCCGGCCTGCAGGTAGGCGGTACCGAGGGCGGCAAGAATGATCGATTCCTCGGGAGCCGCCGTGGCCGCCCGGAGATAGGTCGCCACCGCCTCGCGCAACTGCCCTCCCCGCTCCAGCGCGCGCGCCTCATCGTAAAGAACATAACCCGGAAGATTCGCGCGCAGGCGCTTGAGCGCCTGATTGAATTCCCCATTCCCGGTGCGCGTTACCGCCCCGACCAAAGCCCCGGACTCGCGGTCGAGTGCCTTTAGATCCTTGCCGGACAGGGGGTGGCGCTTCAGCATCCCCTCGCGCCATCCGGCCTCTCCCTGGGCCAGGAAAAACTCTTGCAGCCGCAGCCCTTCGCGGGGGTCATAGCCTGCCTTCGCCAGCCGGGACAGACTCCCGCGCAGGGCTTCCGCTTCCTGCCGGGCCGTGAATCGGCTTTTCAGCAGCAGACTGGCCCGTTCCGGCGCCAAACGGGCCTCGGGAGCGTAGGAAGGCCCGGAGACGGGAGGCGGCAGTTCCCCTTGGGAAGCCCCCGCCAGATGCGCCGCATGACCCTGTCGGACATGCTCCAGCTGATGGGCAAGCAGAGCCGCCAACGGCCCTTCCCTTTCAAATTCGGCCAGGAGGCCGCGGGTGACCAGGATAAAACCGCCGGGCAGGGCCAAGGCATCGGGGCGAGACTCGTTCACTACGACAAAGCGGCCCGCTTCACCGGGCGCGAGAAGGTGTTTGCCAACCTTCTGAAGATAGGCCTGCAGGGGATTGTCGGGATAGAGGCCGCCGAGGAGCTGACAGGTCGCCGGGAAGAGCCGCTCGCCGGTCCGGTTGGCGCGCTCATCGGCGGAAACTACGTCCGCCGCCTTCCCGGGGAGCACAACTTGGCTGCGGGGGGCCATCCGCGGCCCACCGCAAGCGGCCAAGAGCAGCATTAAAACCAGGGCCCCCGACAAAAGAATGCTTCGCGTCACAATCGACCTCCTTCGTTGGAAGGGGTCAGGATAAAGGAAAACGCCGGGGGGATAAAGGGCAAAGAGCAGCTGCAGATCAACAAAAAATCCCCGAAGTCGTCGTCAGGACGTTTTTTTCTGGCGCCGGTTGTGGAAAGCAGTATATATATATGCGGTTGTGCCGAGACAACCCGCGCCGCCTTATCCCGCTATCCCTATTTCCCCACTGGCGTTCCCGGAAGCCTTCCGCCGTCGCTATGGGATCGAAATCCGCGAAAAAACCAACCTCAGGAGCCATCGCTACACATGCCAGAAATGATTCGGAACATCGCCATTATCGCCCACGTCGACCACGGCAAGACCACCCTGGTTGACGCCATGCTCAAGCAGTCCGGGATTTTCCGCGAAAATCAGGTTATCACCGAGCGGGTCATGGACAGCAACGACATCGAAAAGGAACGGGGCATCACCATCCTCGCCAAAAACCTTTCGGTTCACCATAACGGTTACAAGATCAACATTGTCGACACCCCCGGCCATGCCGACTTCGGCGGCGAGGTCGAGCGCGTTCTGAAAATGGTCGACTCGGTGCTGCTGCTGGTCGACGCCTTCGATGGCCCCATGCCCCAGACCCGTTTCGTGCTGAAAAAATCCCTCGACCTGGGGATCAAGCCGATCGTCGTCATCAATAAGATCGACCGCCCCGGCGCCCGCCCCGATGAAGTCGTCAACCTGGTTTTCGACCTCTTCTGCGAACTCAACGCCAACGAGGAACAGCTCGATTTCCCCATCGTCTATTCGAGTGCCAAGCTCGGTTTCGCCAAACGCGAACTGAGCGACGAATCGAGCAATCTCGAACCCCTTTTCGAAATGATCCAGAAGCGGGTCGCGCCCCCCGTCGTCAATCCCGACGCCCCCTTCCAGATGCTGGTTACCAGCATCGACTATAACGAATACATCGGCCGAATCGCCACCGGCAAGATTTTCAACGGCCGAGTCAAAGCCGGCGAAACGATCGTCGCCATCGACCGCCAGGGCAAGCAGACCCGCGGCCGCATCAGCAAACTGCTTGGCTACGAAGGCCTCAAGCAGATGGAGATGGCCGAAGCCAGTGCCGGCGACATCGTCACCATTGCCGGCTTCGAGGAGGTCGGCATCGGCGAAACGCTGGCCAGCGCCGCCGATCCCCAGCCCCTGCCCTACGTCGCCATCGACGAGCCGACCCTCTCCATGAACTTCATGGTCAGCGACTCACCCTTCGCCGGCCGCGAAGGCAAATACGTCACCAGCCGCAACATCCGCGACCGGCTGATGAAGGAATTACGCACCAACGTCTCGCTGCGCGTCGAGGATACGGACAACACGGACACCTTCAAGGTCAGCGGCCGGGGGGAATTGCATCTGTCGATTCTCATCGAAAACATGCGCCGCGAAGGCTTTGAACTCTCCGTCTCCAAGCCCGAGGTCATCTTCCGCGAAATCGACGGCGTCCGCTGCGAGCCGATGGAATACCTGGTGATCGACGTGCCCGAGGAGTTTCAGGGGACGGTTATCGAAAAACTCGGGACCCGCAGGGCGGAAATGGTTTCCATGCAGCCGATGGACGGCACCAACCGCCTCGAATTCGTCATTCCCGCGCGGGGGCTGATCGGCTTTCGCACCGAGTTTCTCACCGATACCCGTGGCACCGGGGTGATGAATCACACCTTCCACGAATACGCCCCCTACAAAGGGCCCATCGTCGGGCGCAAGAACGGGGTGCTGATTTCCATGGAGAATGGCGAAACCGTCGCCTACTCCCTTTTCAACCTGCAGGATCGGGGGATCCTCTTCGTCGCCCCCGGGACGGACGTCTACGAAGGAATGATCGTCGGCCAGCATGCCAAAGAAAACGATCTGGTAGTCAACGCCTGCCGGGGCAAAAAGCTGACCAACGTCCGCGCCTCCGGTTCGGATGACGCCATACGCCTGACTCCGCCCAACGTCCTCACCTTGGAACAGGCCCTCGAATATATCGACGAGGATGAACTGGTGGAAGTGACGCCCAAATCGATTCGCCTGCGCAAGCGTTTTCTCGACGCCAACGACCGCAAGCGACAGGAAAAGACCCGGAAATAACGTCAGTAAGCCCCGCCACCCCGGCGGGGCTTTTTCGTTACCGACGATTCCCGGCCGCAAGAACTTGAAAATCCCGGAAATTGTCTCTATATTGACCCGGTCGAACGCCGAAGACGGCGCTCCCTGCCCAGGAGGAACCGTGGAACAGAACCTGACCCCCAAGGAACAAGCGATTCTCCTCGCCATCGCCCGCCAGGCGGTAGTCGCCTGCGTACACGGCGACAGCGACTATGTCGAGCCCCGCGAAGAGGAGGCCCTCAACGTCCGCCGAGGCTGCTTCGTGACCATCAAGCAACAGGGCCAGTTGCGCGGATGCATCGGCAACTTCCAGTCGGAGCTCCCCCTTTTCAAGGAAGTAGCGGCCATGGCCTGTGCCTCGGCCATCCGCGATCCCCGCTTTTATCCTATGAAAGAAAAGGACCTGGACGATTTCACCATCGAAATCTCGGTCCTCTCCCCCTTGAAAAAAATTGATGAAATCGAACAGATCGTCATCGGCCAACACGGCATCTATCTGGAAAAAGGCTATTACCGGGGAGTCCTCCTGCCCCAGGTGGCGACCGAGCGTCATTGGGACCGCTCTACCTTCCTCAAACAGACCTGCCTCAAGGCGGGACTGGCCGCCGACGCCTGGAAAGCCGAAGACTGCGAAATCTACATCTTCAGCGCCCAGGTCTTCCACGAAGGCGAAACCTCAGCTTAACGAGCCGTTCCACCAACGCAAAAAGGCGAAACCGACCGGTTTCGCCTTTTTGCGTTGGTGATAGAGAAAACTCAGACCGCGCCGCCAAAGGAATAGTACTTCATGATCATATCGATGCGCGCCGCGTCCTCTTCGGAGAGGTCGACGATGCGCAAGCCGGCGTCGAAAAAATCGGTATTGACCGAAGGGCGGCACCAGCGGCATTCGGCCGTGCATTCCACCTGGGAAGCTCCCCCCAGCTTTTTGGGGAGCAGGATCCGTAACTGGTAAAGCCGGTTGATCGCCAGGGGCTGTTCATGGATCAGCATCAAGCCTTCAGCGGTAAGGTCAACCAGCCGACCGGTCGGTTGATCGATTTCCACATCCACCACTTCCAGATAAAAAACCGTCTGTTTTCTTTGGCTTTTACGCTGTACCATTTCCGAACCCATGCCTCGCCTCCCGTCCGCTGAGATGTCGTCGTCCACCGCCGTCCGTCGGCGACATGAACCATCCTACACGAAACCTCCGGTTATCTCCATCCCCCAAAAGCTGACAAACAACTGAAAAAATTCATGGTCTGCATCTAGCCGCAGTCCTCGCGATTGTTGGACGACGCCATTAGTGATAGATTAATACCATGATCGCGAGTCGCTTCAAATACGGAGGACACCCACTCCTCGGCTTGGTCCTGTCACTGCTTCTTCCGACCCTCGTCGGCGGGGTGGAAATCGTCTTGCCGACGGAGACCCTGGGGCTCGGAGCCTTTCGCGAGTCGGTGCGCGATCTTTCGAACTACAGCCTGCTCCCCCCCGAGTTGACGGCTTTGGCCCCCAGCCTCAGTTCTCCGGCACCACTGGAAAGGCCCCTCTCCCTCGATAAGGTCGGCAGCATCGCCGCCCTGCGTCTGAGCACCGAGAGTCCCGTTTCCCCCTATGTCGGCGCCGGTTTAAACAAAATCGACGGCGACCAGGAATCAGTCTTCGAAACCTTCGCCCGCCGCGATGAGGGGGTACGCTATCAACTCGGTGCGGGGATCGGCGTCGACCTGGGGAAAGCGACCCGCCTCGGTCTCGATTACCGCTACACGCCCGCCGCCGACAGTTCCCTTCTGGAAGCCACCACTCCGGATGAGGTCGAAGGGGATCGCCACCGGATCTCCTTCGGCCTCGAATTCCTCTTCTGAAAAAGTCAGTGCCGCCGCCCTAGCCTCGGTGTTCCACCAGAATCTCGTCCATGTGCCGGAGCGGCAGAGAAAAATGTCCCTCGTCGGGAATCAGGCGCGACCGGCAATGGGGCAGACTCGCCACCAGATGGTCGACCAGCACGCGGGGGACGGTGCGATCCGCCGTGCCGTGCCAGAGTCGCACGGGAAGATTCAACTCCGACAAGGGGAAATCCCAGGCCGCGCGATAGATGGCCATGTCGGCAATGACGCCGCGTCCTTTTTGTGACAGGGCTTCACGCAGAGACTGGGCCATCGTCGAAAAAATGCCGGCATCCCGAAAGAGCGCGCGATCCTCGGGCGGAGCAACAAGAAGCAAGGCGCGCAAAATCCCTTCCGGATAGCGGCAGGTCAGGCGCAGAAGCTTATCTCCCAACCACCGGGAAAAACCGGGAAAACGTTGCGACCCCGCCAGAGCACCGCGTAGCGGCCGAGGCAGCTTGAAAGACAAGGCGGGGTCGCCCAGAGGCCCCAAGGGGCAGACCAGGCTCAACAACTCCACCCGTTCGTTAAGTGCGTAGGCACAGGCCAGAGCAAAGGGGGCGCCGCCGGAAACGCCGAGAATCCCGAAGTCTTTCAGTCCCAACGCGTCGGCCAGGGCCGCCACATCCGCCGGCCAATCGCTCAGACGACGACCGGGGAGATCGTCGGAGCGCCCGTAACCCGGCCGATCCACGGCAATCAGGCGAATCCCCAGGCGAGCAGCGGCAGCGGCGGCCAGGACCGCCTCCAGCCGGGAGCCGGGAAAGCCATGAAAATAGAAGACCGGCCGGCCCTCCACCGCGCCGTATTCGGCATAGGCGAGCCTGCGGCCATCCTTCAGCAGGTGCACCAGAGCGCTTCGCTCGTCAATCATGCCCCTCCCCTTTCCTTCTCAAGGGGCATCGAGCAAGCCCGCCAACTTCTCCAGCTTGCGGGCCACCGCCGCCTTGACCCGTTCTTCGCCAAACATCCAGGTCAGCTGGCCGATCATCAGGGTGACATCGGCGAGTTCCGAGACGATCTGCTCCTCATCGACCTTGTCCCGTTTCAAATGTTTGAGCGCCGCGATCAGTTCGGCACACTCTTCAATTGTCTGATCGTACTGGGCTTCGACCCCCCATTTTTCCAAGGCCGCCCGATAGACCCGCTCCATATCCTTCACTGACAATCCTCCCTGTCCATCTTGTTAATCCCCGCCCCCTGTGTTAATCTTCCCGCCATTCATCCACATTTAATCCATGAGATTCCATGACTTATCGCATCTTTTGTCGACTCGTTTCCCTATTGTTTGTAACTTTGCTCGTCAGCTGCCTGGCGACCGAACCCCGACGCCCGCTCTCGACGGCGGTCTTCCCTCCGGGGGCGGAACCGGCGAAAAGTGCGCCCATCGCCAAAAAATCCACGCCCCAAGAGAAACCGGTGCCACCCCCCCCCGCGCCCAAGCCGACGACCGAGAAACAAGACGAAAAGACCTCCCAGCCGGATCTGGTCTGCGCCACGCCCCCAGCGCCGTTGAAAATCCTCGGCTACTCCATTCAGGTCGGCGCCTTTTCCAACCCCGACAACGCCGTCCGCTTCGCCGCCCTGCTCGAAAGCCGGGGGATCGACGCCTATTCCTTCCTGCACGAATCAGGGTTGTACAAGGTTCGCTTCGGCGATCACGACACTTACGCCGCCGCCCGCGGCGAAGCGGAAAGCTTGCAACAGCAGAAGATGATCGATGAGTTCTTCGTCGTTCGCCCCGAAGACAGCACGGTGGAACGGATCCGGCGCAGCGGCAAAGGGGATCTACGCGCGGAGTTGGTCGATACCGCCCGGCGTTTTCTCGGCATCCCCTATCTCTGGGGAGGGACCGACGCCCAGGATGGGTTCGACTGCAGCGGCCTGGTCATGGTCACCTATCGCCTCAACGGCCTCAAGCTCCCCCGCACCTCCCGCGAGCAGTTCTGCGCCGGGAAACCGGTGGAAAAAAATGAGCTGCGCCAGGGGGATCTGGTTTTTTTCGCCACCAACGGCGGCAAAACCATCTCCCACGTCGGCCTTTATATCGGCGCCGGAAAGTTCATTCACGCCCCTCGTCGCGGCAAGGATGTCAGCATCACCAGCCTGAGCAGCCGCTATTACCAGAAACGCTACATGGGCGCGCGGTCGTATCTTTGACCACCCTACCCCTTCGGGCTGTAATGGCGTTTGAGCCAGCGGCTGAGGCCGTCGAGGCCGGGGAATAGAACGCGTTCGGTGATGTTGCCCTGATCGAGTTTGTCGCGGATTTCCCACTTGAGTTCGGCGGGGATGATGATCTTGCGCCAGATGGCGGGATGATCCTCGAGCCATTGGTCGACCGGCTTGTGAGGATCAGACATGATGGAGAAGAAGGCGAACTGGTTGACGATGCGGTCCTCCATGGAGGGTGGCTCGAAGAACATGACGAAATCTTCCATCGCCAGGTTGCCGAGATCCCCCAGGGACCAGATCGATTCGGCCAGCATCTCGACGGTGAAGACGTTGGCCCCTTCCCGCTCTAAAGCGCCGCGCAGGCTGGCCGGAAGCATCTGGTGGGCCTGCACGTAATTGACCGCCCAGATGACGCCGTCGACATCGAACTTCTCGATATTGGCGGTGGCGAAATGCATGGCGACGAAAGGGGAATAGGTCCAGTCGAGGAGGCGGGTCGGCAGACCGAAATGCTGGGCCATGGAGAGCCAGTGCCAGACCGAGTCGCCGCCGGCTACGGAACGGTGGGCGTATTTTTTGAAATTGCGCAGGATGTGCCGTTCGATATCGACAAAGTTGCCGCCGAGACGAATCAGGCCGGTGAGCAGTGGGTAATGAGCGTCGGAAAGACCGCGAAAGGCGTTGCGGGAACGGAAACGCCCGAGATGGGGGCTCCAGGAGTCGCTGAAAAGTTCTTCCTGCAACTCGTTCCAACTGGAAATGCGGATTTCGTTGCTCTCCATGCGTTCCCCCTGGCTGAGTTTAGGGCAAGCGATAATGAAAGAGACAGGTTCCCTGATCAGGATCAATCTCGGGAAAATCCTCCCCCGGCCTCCGCTCGGCGAGCAGTTCCGCCGTCGGCAGCAGTGAGAGGACCAGTCCTTCGATCAGACCCGGCGGCAGCCCGGGGCCGTTGCGGCAGGCGAGAAATTCCCCGCCCGGTGCCAAAAGGTCGGGCAGACGGCGCAGCAGTTTCGGCCAGTGACGCTCGGCGGTGAAACTCTCCCCCTGGGTCGCCGGCGGGTCGCAGATGACCAGATCGAAGGGCCCCAACCGCGTCAGTTTGCCGAAACTCTTGAAGAGTTCGTGGGGCAGATAACCGACCCGGCGGGGATCGAGACCGTTGAGCCGGTGATTGAGGCGACCGAGTTCCAGGGCGCCCCGGTTCATATCGAGGTTGACCACCCGGCGCGCATCGCCGGCCACGGCCGCCACGGAAAAGCCGCAGGTGTAGGCGAAGAGATTGAGCACCTCGCGCCCCGCCGCGATGTGCCGCACCAGGCGGCGGCCGCCGGCCATATCGGGGAAAAAGCCGACGTTCTGCCCCTGCCCCAGGCGCAGGCGATAGCGCAAACCGTCCTCGACGGCATCAACCTCGGCGGGAAGCTCGCCGACCAACACCCGACTGGGGACGTTCGGTAAAAACCGTTCCTGCAGCAGCACCGCCGTCGTTCCCGGCACCTCGTGCAGCAGCAGAGCGGCAAGGCCCGCCAGCCACTGCGCCGGGCGCGGTTGATGGAGAATGACCAGGACCAGAGGCCCGTAGCTGTCGATGGTCAGATCTTCAAACCCAGGAAAAGTGCGGCCGCGTCCGTGAAAGATACGGCGAGCCGCGCCGGCGGCGGGCAAACGGCGGCGGATTTCATCACGCACAAGTTCCATCGGACTACTTTTTCCCGCCCTTCAGATAATCCCCCAACAGACTGCGGCTGTGCTCGTCGTCGTGGCAGTAAACGCAGAGATTTTCCCAGTTGCTGCCGTCAGCGGGATTGTTGTGATGGTTGCCGTCCTTGTGATGGACAGTCAACAGATGGAGATTATCAGCTTCGAACTCCCGGCCGCACTTGGCGCAAATCCAGCCATGGAGTTTGAGGGATTTTTCCCGGTAGCTGCTGCCGGCCTCCATCTCGCCCTTCATCTTGCGCACCAGCGCATCGGCCTCTTCTTGCGTTTTGACTGTCACCGGCTTGCGTGGTCGAAAGCTCTTGACCATCCCGAAGGCCCTCCTCTTACAGATATTTTTCCCGCAAAGCCACCTTGTTGACCTTGCCGACGCTGGTCTTGTCGATCGCCTCGACAAAACGCACCTTAAGCAGCACCACCTGCTTGGAGATCATCCCCTTTTCGGTATATTCCCTGACGAAGTTCAATATCCCCTTTTCCGCCGCTTTCTCCTCCCCCTCTTCCCGGCGCACGACCAGAGCCAGGGGGCGTTCCCCCCAGCGGTCGTCGGGCTGGCCGATCACCGCCACTTCGGCCACCGCCGGACAGTGGGCGATGATATCCTCCAGCTCCAGGGTGGAAATCCACTCGCCACCGATTTTGATGACATCCTTGGTGCGGTCGGTGATTTTCACATAGCCCCGGCCGTCGACATTGGCGACGTCGCTGGTGTGCAGCCAACCCCCATCCCAGAGCTTCTCCGAGGCTCGATGATCCTTGAGATAGCCCTGGGTCAGCCAGGGCGTCCGCACCACGATCTCCCCCGAGGAACGGCCGTCGTGGGGAACATCCCCGCCCTGTTCGTTGACTACCCGCAGTTGCACCAGCGGCAGCGGCACCCCGGTTTTGCAGCGAATTACGGCCTGTTCTTCGACGGAAAGATCGAACATCTCCGGCGTCAAATGGGCCAGGGTGAGGATGGGACAGGTTTCCGACATGCCGTAACCGGTAAAGATATCGATGCCTTTGCGCATCGCCTCGAGACACAAAGCTTTGGAGAGGCCGGCGCCGCCGATGATGACCTTCCAGCGGGAAAGGTCGATCTTCTCCGCAAGGGGGGACTTGAGCAGCATGTGCAGGATGGTCGGCACGCAGTGGGAAAAGGTGACCTGCTCCCGGTCGATGAGTTCGAGCAGATGATCGGGAACGTAGCGCCCGGGATAGACCTGTTTGAGCCCCATCAGGGTCGCGGCATAGGGCAGGCCCCAGGCGTGAACATGAAACATCGGGGTGATCGGCATGTAGACATCCTGGCGATGCAACCGCCCCTGGGAAAGGGGGGTGGCCAGGGCCGTCACCACGCCGAGGGTGTGCAGCACCAGTTGCCGGTGGCTGAAATAGACCCCCTTGGGCAGGCCGGTGGTCCCGGTGGTGTAGAAGGTAGTGGCGCGGGTGTTCTCGTCGAAATCGGGGAATTCAAAATGGGTATCCGACTCGGCGAGCAGCTCTTCGTATTCCCCGGCGATGGGGATGGAAGAGTGCGGCGACTGGGCTTCGTCGTTGAGCAGGACATAGCCTTTCAGGGTATCGATCCGCCCTTTGATCTGATCGAGAATCGGCAGGAAATCGCTGTTGATCAGCAGGATGTCATCCTCGGCATGATCGATGGTATAGAGAATCTGCTCGGGGGAGAGTCGGACGTTGATGGTGTGCAGCACGGCGCCAAGCATGGGGACGGCGAAGAAACACTCGAGATAGCGATGGCTGTCGTAATCCATCACTGCCACCGTATCTCCGGCCTTGACCCCGAGACGGGTGAGGGCGTTGGCCAGTCGACAGATGCGTTCGCGCAGTGTAAGGTAATTGCCGCGCCACTGATCGCGATAGACGATCTCCTGCTCGGGATTATTCGCCAGGGGGGCGTACAGCAGTTGTTTGATGAGCAGTTGATAGGAGTAAGCCGAATCGGTGCGCGAGATCAGGCTGTCAGGCATGAGAACGACCTCCGTCGAGGGGATGGATATATTCCTGAGAGCAAACCGGTCGGCAGGATACCATCGGCGGCGACCGACGGAAACAAAAAATCCCCGCCTATTATGTCCCGACGCAAACCGATCCGCCCGCGCGGGAACCCCCTTTTTCGCCTTAAATCCAGGAGAATCCCATGTTTCTTCGTCTCTTCACCGGCTTCGCGCTGCTCCTGACCCTGAGCCTTTCCGGTGCCTGCACTCCGCGTCCGGCATCCCTCATCACCTTTCCCCCCATGATCGAACGGATCGCCCTGCTGCCGGTCTTCTTCGCCGGCCGCGCCAAGGACCGCTACATGGAGCATCGTGCCGGCCAGGAAATCCTCTGGCAGAGCAAACGCCTGCTGGAACTCCGGGGCTATCGGGTGGTGACCGTGGCCGACCCGAGCGGCGGCGGCTGGCTCGCCCCTTTCCGTCCCGAACTGGCCAGCCCCGGCTATTTCCTTGACCTCGCCCCGGAAGAAGCCGAGGCCGTGCTGCTGATCCGGGTCGAACATTTCCTCGATGGCGCCCTGCATGGCGGGGGCGGCCCCGGAAGTCTGAGCGGTGCCGGGGAGGAACTGGAAATTCACGCCACTGCCGAAATCATCGACCGGCGTAGTGGCGCCCTGCTCTACAGCCGCTACGGCATCGGCCGCTCCCTCGGTGCGGCCCTCACCGGGGTCCATGAAATGCGTGCCGCCGGCGATCTCGCCCAAGCCCTTTTTTATCCCCTGGCCCATCGCGGCAACCTGCCGAAAATGGCGAACGATCAGTAAGTATTGGACCGAAGAGGGATATCCGGGTATAATTCCCCAACTTTTCCCCCTCGGACAGGTTTTTTATGAAATTGCGCGTGTTTCTCTTCGCTCTCTTCGTCGCTTGCCATACCCTCTTGCCTTTGCTGGAGCTGGAACGACTATCCCGCATAGTCGCCGGCTCCGTCTACTGGCCCCTGCAGGTCCTCGCCTGGATCAAGCTGCCGGTCTTCGCCGGCCCGCTGAACAATGGCTGGGCCGCGCCCTCTTTTTACGGCTGGTTTGTCGTCCTCGTTCTCTGGGGCGCCCTCTGGTGGCTGCTGGCCGCCATCCTCGCCCACCCCTTTCGTAAAACCACCGCCCCAACCCCGACATCGACCCACGAAGGGAATCCCCTCTTTCGCCTCGTCGCCAACACCCTGGTCAACGGCACCGCCCTGCTCCTCTACGGCATTGGCCTCGCCGCCCCCTTGACCCGGTCGGTAGGCCGCACGTCCTTCGTCGAGATCCTGCTCTTGGTCGGCCTCCCCTGCGCCCTGCTCGTGGTCTGCGCCAGCAAGACCCGGAAACTGGTGAACAAAACCTACTTCCTGTTGCAAAGCGTAGTCCTGGTCGGCTCCGCCATCTATTTCATTTATTTCTAAACCAGACGTTTACCGCGAACAAAAAAACGGGGACCCGGGCTTTTAGGTCCCGGATCCCCGTTTTTCATTTCTGTCGCTAAAGAAGCCCGATCAGCAGCCGCAACCACAATTGTGGCAAACCTTTTTATTGTGATCCTCGGGCTCGATCGTTTCCGGGGCGAAGGCGACCCGATTAATCCCGCGCTTGAGATCCTCGATGAGATCACGATTGGGACTGGTGCCGATGATGTGCCCCAGGCAGAGATTGACGAAGCCGTCGCGGGGGGAACGAAGCCGGATCGAATTCAGGATGTCGCCATAACCGTTGATGACGATGACCATTTCCGGCTCTTCGTGATGGCGCAAGGTCACGCCGCAACGGGCCAGTTCCTCTTGCGCGCCGGCGAGAAAATCGGCGATGGCGCCCTCGTCGACCTGAAAGTTCCAGTCCTCGCGCGGATTGTAGCGCCCATAGAAAACGACGGTGAGCTCTTTGTTATCCATTCAATCCTCCCGGTTCAGGGGGCGAAAAGCCAGCCGTTACAATTGATGTATCCAGGAGAGATCGCCGCTCCCCTCGCGCAGGACTTCTACTTGATCGCCGATCAGGCTGATGACCGTCGACGGATTCCCCATGCGGATGCCGCCATCGACCACCAGGTCTAGCTGCCGTCCCAGGGAATCGTGAATCAAAGACGGGTCTCCGAGCGGTTCTTCCCCGGAGATATTGGCACTGGTCGTCACCAACGGATGACCGAGTTCCCGGACGATAGCCAAGGCGATATTATCGTCAGGAATACGGATGCCGACGGTCTTCTGCTTGGTGGTCAGGGTATCGGGAACGATGCGGGTCGCATCCAGAACGAACGTGTAGGGACCGGGAAGATTGCGCTTTAAGGTGCGAAAGGCGAAATTGCTGACTTGGGCGTAGTTGGCAACATCGGAGAGGTCGGCGCAGATGAAGGAAAAGGGCTTGCGCGGGTCACGCTGTTTGATCTGATAGATCTGCTTGACCCCTTTTTTATTGAAGATATCGCAGCCAATACCGTAGGTGGTGTCGGTGGGGTAGACGATCACCCCCCCCTCACGGAGACATTCGACAACCCGAGTAATGAGACGTTTCTGCGGGTTTTCGGGATTGATGGCCAGAATCACAGGAAGCTCCTCGCGACGGACAATCTGAATGGTCTTTTACCGGGCCAGGATCATAGCACAAGCCCGGCACGGGAAAAAGAGCTAAGATGGCCAACCAACGGCGCCGAGCAAGAGCCTTGAGCGGTGATCAGAGTAGATAACTTAGCCGCGGAACGTCTTTGAGAGCGGCATAGATTCCATGCAACTGCTGGAGATTGTGCAGTCGCACCAGAACGGAAACAGATTGGTGGCGGCCGCCGCTGCTGGACCGAACCTTCATGGCATCGCTGCTCACGGGAGTGACCGAGGCAACCGCCAGGCGTACCGCCGCGACGAATTCACCGTCGTTGGGACCGAAGGCCTTGAACATATGATCACAAGGAAATTGGATCTCGACGGCGCTAGGGGTTGTCATCAGCGACCCCCGTATGGCCGAACCCGCCGGAATCGCGCGCGGTCGCGGACAGTTCCGAAACTTCGCGCAGCACCGCTCGGCACACCGGTGCGATCAGAAGCTGCGCGATTCGATCGCCATCGGCGATACGTACCGCTTCCTGACCGTGATTGATAAGAATCACGCCAAATTCCCCGCGATAATCGGCATCGATGGTCCCCGGGCTGTTGACCAGAGTCAGACCCTGCTTGAGTGCCAGTCCGGAGCGAGGGCGCACCTGACCCTCAAAGCCAGGCGGGATGGCCAGGGCCAGGCCGGTGGGGATCAGGGCCCGCGCCCCCGGCAAAAGGGTCAAGGGGGCATCGAGACAGGCGTGGACATCCATTCCCGCTGCGTCCTCGGTCATGTAGCGGGGCAATCGCGCCTGCGCGCGTACACGGCATATTTCCACCGGAATCTTATCCATGACATCCTCCCAGATTGAACGACTCGCCACCTGGCAACCGGAAGGCCGGGGGCCACGAAATGCGCCCCCGGCCTGTATCCGGTTCACCCTATGACAAAACAGGGGTATGTGGGAATAAAACTCAGCCTTCGGTCGGCAGATTCTCGCCGAGGGCTTCCTTGCGGGAGAGTTTGATCTTGCCCTGTTTGTCGATACCGATGCACTTGACCAGGACCTGATCCCCTTCGTTGATGACGTCAGTCACGGCCTTGACGCGCTCTTTGGCCAGCTCAGAAACATGCACCAGACCGTCGGTGCCGGGATAGATTTCGACAAAAGCGCCGAATTCCATGATCTTGCGCACGGTTCCCATGTAAAGCTTACCCACTTCGGCTTCCTGGGTCAGGTCGCGGATCATCTTGATGGCCCGCTTGGCCGCCTCGCCATCAGCGGAAGCGATATGGATGGTCCCGTCATCCTGGATATCGATGGCACAACCGGTCGCCTCGATGATGCCACGAACGTTCTTGCCGCCCGAGCCGATAACAGTGCGCACCTGATCGGACTTGACCTTGATGCTGGTAATACGCGGCGCATACTGGGAAAGATCAGCCCGCGGTTTGTCGATCGCCTTGGCCATTTCGCCGAGGATATGAACTCGGCCGGCACGAGCCTGGTCGAGAGCCTGACGCATGATATCTTTGGTGACCCCAGAGATTTTAATGTCCATCTGCAGGGCCGTCACGCCATTGGCGGAACCGGTCACTTTGAAGTCCATATCGCCAAGGTGGTCTTCGTCGCCGAGGATATCGGAAAGGATGGCGACGTCGTCACCTTCCTTGATCAGTCCCATGGCGATACCGGCGATCGGTTCCTTGACCGGGACGCCCGCATCCATCAACGACAGCGAAGCCCCGCAAACCGAAGCCATGGACGAAGAGCCGTTCGACTCGAGAACATCGGAGACGATGCGGATCGTATAAGGAAAGTCTTCATGTTTCGGCAGAATTTTCGCGGCGCTGCGCTCGGCCAGCATGCCATGACCGATTTCGCGACGGCCGGGGAAAAGACGCATGCTCGTCTCACCGACACAGAAGGGAGGAAAGTTGTAGTGCAGCATGAACTTCTTGAATTCCATCCCCTGCACGTTGTCCATGCGCTGCTCATCGGACGAAGTGCCGAGCGTCGTCGCCACCAGGGCCTGGGTTTCACCGCGGGTGAAGAGCGCACTGCCGTGGGCGCGGGGGAGCACACCGATTTCACAGCTGATGGGACGAATGGTGGTCATATCGCGGCCATCGATGCGGATGCGGTCCTTGGTCACCATCTGCCGCACCACCCGCTTTTCCAGGGATCCGAGAATCGCGCCAATTTCTCCTGCGCGGTCGGGATACGCTTCGGCCAACTGCGCCTGAACAGCGGTGCGGTTATCAGCCAAAGCGGCATAACGCTCCTGCTTGGTGCGGATTTTCACCGCGTCGACGATCCGGCTTTCGGCCAGTTCGGTCACCTTGCCCTTGAGTTCGGCATCGGTCTCGGCCACAACGAACTCACGCTTGGCAATCCCGACCAGTTTGGCCAACTCGGACTGGGCCGCGATCAGCGGTTGCAGCGCCTCATGACCAAAGAAAATAGCGTCGAGCATCTCAGATTCAGAAAGGAATTCCGCTTCCCCTTCGACCATCATCACCGCATCCTTCGAACCGGAGACGACGATTTCGAGATCGCTCTGGGTGCGCTGCTCGTTGGTCGGATTGGCAACCAATTTACCTTCAACACGGCCAACACGTACTGCAGCGATCGGCCCCTCAAAAGGGATATCGGAAACGGCTACCGCGGCCGAAGCGGCCACCATCGAAAGGGTGTCCGGGTCGTTGATCATGTCGGCGGAAATCACCGTCGGCATAATCTGGGTTTCAAACATGTAGCCCTTGGGAAAAAGCGGCCGCATGGGACGGTCGATCAATCGACAAATCAGCGTCTCACGCTCGGTGGTGCCGCGCTCACGACGAAAGAAGGAACCGGGAATTTTGCCGCCGGCATAGAATTTTTCCTGATAATTGACGGTCAGGGGAAAGAAATCCTGGCCCTCGCGCATCTTCCGGGCCGAGACCACGGTACAAAGAACCTTGGTATCGCCGTAGGTAATGACCACAGCGCCGTCGGCCTGGCGGGCCATCTTGCCGGTTTCGATGGTCAGGGGTTGTCCGTTAAACTGTACTTCTACTTTTTGAAAAGCCATGTTTTCTCCTTCGCCGCCGTTAACGCCAGAGCGCCTTGCAGCGACGTCATTTGTGCCTTACTGATGTGTGAACAAAAAATGGCACAGGAGGCAGGCCTGAGACAGTCTCCGCCATCCCCTCGGAATGTCGGACCCTCTCTCCGGACAACCTCCAGAGCCATCGACCAAAAAAAGAAGGCAGCCGCTTTCCGTCGCAACGAAAAGCGTGCTGCCCGATACTATCTGCGGATACCCAGTTCCTTGATCAGGTTGCGGTAGCGCTCGACACTTTTATTTTTCAGGTAATCGAGCAGACGCCGCCGCTGACCGACGATTTTGAGTAGACCGCGCCGGGAATGGTGGTCTTTCTTATGGGTGCGGAAATGCTCGGTGAGATAGGTAATCCGCGCGGAAAGAAGCGCAACCTGCACCTCGGGAGAACCAGTATCCCCCTCGTGAGTCTTGAATTTGTCGATAAGTTCCTGTTTGTTTTCCGTGGCCAGCACTGTGCCATCTCCTTTCAATCAAATATGCCAAGAGGGTTCCTGGCCTTAGAGGTTAAAGTAGCGGATTATTATCACAAACACGTTGGATTGTAAAGACTCTATCGTGACGAACACGCAGCAGGGAAAACCCGCAGCAACTCGAAATCTCCCCGCGTCTCCCGTAAGCGCCGAGGATCGAAGCGGGCCACCGCCCGCAAGTTACCGTGATCGAGAAGTAGGACTCGGTCCCCTTCCCCGGGAAGGGCTCCGTCGCTGATTTCGGAAATAGAGGGCGGAATCCCGTTGCGCAGTCGCGCCGTCGCCGCCTCGTCAAGATTCAGGGCGGTAAATTCGGTCAGACTTTCCAACAACGAGCGCAACGGCAAGGATTCGGGATCTTCCCGATAATCCTCCAGAGAGACCGCATCGGCCTCGTCAAAACAACCGCTACGGGTACGACGCAAAGCCGTCAAGTGGGCGCCACAGCCGAGGGCCTCACCCAGATCATGAGCCAGGGTGCGGATATAGGTGCCCTTGGAACACTCCACCAGCAAGGTCACCAACGGCAGTTCGACGGCTTCGATGTCGATCCGGTGGATGGTGATTTCACGGGCTTCCCGCTCGACTTCGATCCCCTGACGGGCCAGTTTGTAGAGAGGCACACCGTCCTTTTTCAGAGCCGAATACATCGGCGGCACCTGGCGGATCGTTCCGGTCAGATCCGCACAGGCCCGGTGCAGGGCATCAACCGTAACCCCGAGCCAAGGCCTTCTTTCAAGGAGAGTCCCCTCGGCGTCCTGGGTATCGGTACTTTCCCCGAGTTTGAGGGTGGCGCGATAGGTTTTGCGTCCATCCATGAGAAACTGGATGATCCGCGTCCCTTGACCAATCCCGACGAGCAACAGGCCGGTAGCCATGGGGTCGAGGGTTCCGGCATGCCCGACCTGGCGTTGGCGGCAGAGACGGCGGACCTGACGCACGACATCATGGGAGGTGACACCTTGCGGCTTATCGACGACGAGAATTCCGTTCATCTAGCCGGCGAGCAGACTATCGAGGCGGGAGAAGACCGTGGCGCGAACTTCATCCAAGGTTCCGTCGACGACCGCGCCGGCGGCATTGTGGTGACCACCCCCGCCGAACTCCCGGCTCAGGGCACCAACATCAATGCGTCCTTTGGAACGGAACCCGAGCTTGAAAGAAGTTGCAGAGACCTGGCGGAAAAAGATGGCTACTTCAACGCCACGCACCGAGCGGGGATAGTTGACAAAGCCGTCAGTATGTTCGGCACCGGCCCGGGCCTGGTCATACATCGCCTGGGTCACGGCCACTGAGGCGTAGCGCCCGCAAGAAGAAACGGTCAAGGTCGCCAGGGCCTGGGCGAGAAGACGCAGACGCTTTTCATCCTGACTCTCATAGAGAGAGGAGGCGACATCCCAGGGGTTAACCCCTCGGGCGACCATTTCCGCAGCAGTGGTGAAAGCCTCGGGATTGGCATTGGAATAACGGAAGGAGCCGGTATCGGCGAGAATGGCGGTATAGACACAGAGGGCCACTTCCTGGGACAGGGGTCGGCCCGAGGCTTTGACCAGGCGATAGATCATGGCACCGGTGGCGCTGGCCTCCTCATCGACGTAGTAGACATCGCCGAAATCTTCGGAAAAAGGATGATGATCGATATTGACCAGGGAGCGACAGACCTCCTTGAGATGGGCACCGGCGCGCCGTAATTCCCCCGCATCGAGGACAAAACCGACATCGAAGGTCTCACCGGGCGGAATCTCGGAAACCAGGTTCTCGGCCCCGGGCAAAAAAGCGTAATCCTGAGGAACCCCGTCCCGATTGTAGGCAAGGACGTCTTTGCCGCACTCCCGCAGGAAATTGGTCAGAGCCAAGGTCGAAGCCATGGCGTCGCCGTCGGGGCTTTCGTGGGAGGCGACCAAAAAACTCCGGCCTGCTTCAATTTTCTCCAGAATCGTCCTGATCATCCGTGTGCTCAGTATTGACCTGACGTAGCAGGGCATCGATGTGGTTGCCGTAAGCCAGGGAATGGTCGAACTGAAAGAGCAGTTCGGGAACAAAACGCAGACGCAACCGCTTAGCCAGTTCCCGCCGAAGAAAAGGGACGGAACTCTTCAGGCCTTTTTCCGTATTTTTCACCTCGGCATCCGAACCGATGGCGGAAAAGAATATCCGGGCCAGACCCATATCGGAGGTAACTTCCACCGCGGTGATGGTGACGAAGCCGACACGCGGATCCTTAAGCCCCTTAATGAGCAGGGCTGAGACCTCCTTGTGGATCTGCTCAGCGACGCGATGTGAACGTTGAAATTCCAAGCTTTTTTCCTGTCAATAATGAAGAAACTCGATAAAACGATCGACAATTTCGGCGAAACCGGTCTCTTCAATGGACTCGGCTAGGCGTTCATAGACCCGATGAATCGCCCCCTCGTCGTGGTGTACCATGGCGAAACCCAGGGAGGTGCGTTGCCAAAGATCCTGGGCATCGACCTCGGCGCAGGAAAGGGGGAAATCGTTACGGCAACGCGCCAGGAGTTTTTTTACCAGTCCGCGCTTTTCCTTGAGCGAATGCGGGGCATGAAGAAGGATTTCCAGTCGCAAAACCCCAACGATCATGCCAGGCTCCTCCTAGAGCGAAGTCTTGATCGACTCTATCTCAAAGGCTTCAATCACGTCACCGATTTTGACGTCGTTGTAGTTTTCCAGGCCAATACCGCACTCATAGTTGTTCGCGACCTCGCGGACATCGTCCTTAAAACGTTTGAGTGAACTCATGCGGCCTTCCCAGATCACGACATTGTCCCGCACCAAGCGAACGCTGGCACCGCGCACGATCTTGCCGTCAACCACATAGCTACCGGCGATCGTACCGACCTTGGAAACCACGAAGGTGTCGCGTACTTCCGCGCGTCCCAGGTATTTTTCACGCAGGGTCGGGGCGAGCAAACCTTCCATGGCGTCGCGGATGTCGGCCACAGCGTCGTAGATGATGTTATAGAGGCGAATGTCAACCCCTTCGGACTCGGCCATCGACGCGGCCTTCGGTTCAGGACGAACATTGAAGCCGAGAACGATCGCATCGGAGGCCGAAGCCAGGGTGATGTCGCTCTCAATGATGCCGCCAACACCCGTGTGAATAACGATCAGGCGACAGGCATCGGTGGAGAGTTTGAGCAGCGAATCCTTGACCGCCTCCACGGATCCCTGAACATCCCCCTTGATGATAATTTTGAGCTCTTTGACATCCCCTTCTTTGATGCGGGCGTAAAGTTGCTCCAGGGATATCTTGCTGGACTTGGCCAACTCGGCTTCCCGGACCTTCTGGGCACGGTGCTGAGCGACTTCCTTGGCGGTCTTCTCGTCCTCGACGGAGTGGAAGCTATCACCAGCCTCAGGCACCCCGGAAAGACCAGTCACCTCCACAGGACAGGAGGGGCCGGCCGCCTCGACGCGCCCACCCCGGTCATCGACCATAGTCCGCACCCGGCCATAATGGACCCCGGTTACGATCGGATCGCCGATCCGCAGAGTTCCTTCCTGAACCAGAACCGTGGCCACCGGACCGCGCCCTCGATCGAGACGGGCCTCGACAATAACACCCTTGGCGCGCTTGTTGGGATTGGCCTTGAGATCCATCACCTCCGCTTGCAGCAGAATCATCTCCAGCAACTGGTCGATGTTGATTCGCTGCTTGGCGGAAACTTCGACATAAATCGTCTCTCCCCCCCATTCTTCGGGGAGCATGCCAAATTCGGTCAACTCCTGCTTGACCTTGTCGGGGTTGGCGTCGGGCTTGTCGATCTTGTTGATCGCCACCAGAATCGGAACCTCAGCGGCCTTGGCATGATTGATCGCCTCTTTGGTCTGAGGCATGACGCCATCGTCAGCGGCGACGACAAGAACAACGATATCGGTGGACTTGGCTCCCCGAGCACGCATGGCGGTGAAAGCCTCATGACCGGGGGTGTCGAGGAAAGCAACCTTCTTGCCGCCCAACTCGACATCGTAAGCCCCGATATGCTGGGTGATCCCGCCGGCCTCCCCTTCGGTGACGTTCGTGGCACGGATGGCATCGAGCAGGCTGGTCTTGCCATGGTCAACGTGACCCATGATGGTCACGACCGGCGGCCGCGGCAGCAGATTCTCGAGAGATTCCGCTTCTCCGGCACGGCTGCTGGCGTGCTCAAGAACGGTCTCCTCGTCAAAGGCGACGTTCTCCACCTCGTAGTTAAATTCATTGGCGAGTAGCGCGGCGGTTTCAAAATCAAGGGGGTGGTTGATGGTCACCATGGTCCCCTGACGCATAAGTTCCTTGATCAGATCGTTGGCCTTTACCCCCATGCGTTTGGCAAGTTCGCCCACGGTAATCACGTCGCTGATACGAATGATACGCTTGATCGCCTTGGAAACGGTAACTTCGGTCTTCTTGACGGCCTTAGCCCCCTTGCGACCGCGACGGAGCCTATCACCCCGTTCCGGTTCGAAGACTTCTCGTTTCTGCCGACGCTTCGCACCGTCGCTCCCAACACTACCGTCGCTGTAGTCCGCCCCCTTGCCTTTTTTATTCTTTTTGCCGCCACGGGCTTCCTTGGCGGGAAAAACTTCCGTAGAAGGCGCCGGGATCGAAGGGCCTCGAGCACCCCGTGGGGCACCGCCGGCGGGACCACCGAACGACCGACCGGAACCGGCGTCACCGGCCCCGCGTGGCGCACCACCAGCTGGGCGTGGGGAACCACCAGCTGGGCGTGGGGCTCCTCCAGTCGGACGGGGGGCACCGGTGCCAGGTCGTTCCTCTCGGGTTGCCGGCGCGCGGCGTCCAGGAGCCGCCCCCCCCGAACGTTCGGGGCGACCAGCGTCACGGCCGCGATTATCCTGCATCGCCGAAGCCGGCAGTTCAACCCGACCTAGAATTTTGGCGCGAGAAGCTGTTGCTTTTTGCGGTTCCCGTTCCTTGGTCTCCGTCATCGGACGCGCCGTAGACGTAGGCTTAACCTCTGGGGTCTTGACTGCGGACTTGGCCGCAACGACCACTTCGGATTCAATAGATTTTTCTTTACTCGTTACCGTCGCAACGGGTTTTTCCACAACTTGCGGCTCAGGCTGAGACACAATCGGCGCTTCAGCGACAACCTCTTTCGGCTCATCCTTGGACACGGGAGCGTGTGAAGAGGGAGAAGGGGGCTCGGCCTCTTCTTTGGGCGCGACAGTGGAAGGTTCGGACACAGAAGGTTTCTCTGTCGTGACCGTGGAAGCGGGAACACTTAGCTTTTCCTCAGCGGAGGCAGAAGCGACTTGTGAAGAAGATTCAACAGCCACAGCCTCGGTCGTGGGCTTGACATCCTTGCGCCGGCGACGGATAACGCCGGAGGTAATCCGCTCCTCCTCGACGACTTCGGTCTGCGGTGAGGCCTGGGCTTCAAACTTTCGCAGATCTTCGTCCTCAAGAAAGCTTCTCTCGCTCTTCACTTCGACCCCGGCTTTCTGCAGCCGCTCCATGACCTCTTTCGAGTCCAGGCCCAACTTCTGAGCCAATTCGGAAACCTTTGTCTTTCCCATCAAATCTCCCCTACCATCTGCTTGTATCGTAACATTTCCGTCTTAACCGATTCGGCTAACGCACCCGCTTTGAGCGCGACCACACTGCGCTCTTCCTTGCCTAGCATTCTTCCGAGACGCTCTTTATCAAGCAGCCTCCAGCAAGGAATCTGCCGGTACGTCGCACTTGAGATAATCTTATCGGCGATACCGGAAGACACATCCTCGGCCAGCATGACCACCGCGACCTGCCCTGGAACCGCCATTGCGTCAAGGACCAGTTTACCGCCGGACAATACGACACCCGACTTCTTAGCCATCCCCAGGAGGTTGACAATCTTACCCTCGATGGCGGCTAAGAGCGCTACATTCAAAACCACCGGGTCAACGACTAGAGCATCCCGCCGAAATGTCCGTTGAAACTGGCGTCGCTGAACCGCCAGAGCTAAACACTCCCGGCTCAAACACGTATAAGCGCCGCGCCCCGGAAGACGTCCCCGATAGTCGACCAGAAGTTCACCGTCGGGGGAGAGGACATACCGAACCAGGTCATGCTGTTCCATAACCTGTCGGCAACCGAGACAGGTACGCTTGGGCATATGCCGTTTCTCGGCCATTCGTTAGCAATCAACTCTCTTCAGAAACGGCGGAATCGGCCGCATCCGCTTGATCAGTCGCGACAAGAGGAGCAAGATGGCGCGCCAGTTCTTCCTTGGTCATGGCGCTTCGTCCCGGGACATCGAATTCCTTGGCCATCTCGTAAAGCTCATCTCGAGTATGGCGGGCGGCCAATCCGGCAGCCGCATCAGACTCCGACTCAACGGCGATGTCGTCCTCCTGAGCCGTCAGGAGAGACTCCTCCTGATCAATCTCAGCAGCCCGGGTCTCGCTCTTGATATCGATCTTCCAACCAATGAGCTTAGCGGCAAGGCGTACATTCTGTCCTTTCTTGCCAATAGCCAGGGACAGTTGATCATCAGGCACAATGATTTCGAGCGCCTGCTCGTCGGCGTCGACATAGACCCGTGCCACTTCGGCAGGGGCCAGGGCCGCACAAGCGAAACGGGCAGTATCGGGGGACCAGGGGATGATATCAATCTTCTCTCCCCGCAGCTCGGAAACAACATTCTGTACCCGGGAACCGCGCATGCCAACACATGCCCCCACCGGATCAACATCGGGATCGTGGGAAACAACGGCGATTTTGGCACGACTGCCGGGCTCACGGGAGACCGCCTTGATTTCGACAATTCCTTCGGCAATTTCCGGAACCTCGAAAGCAAAGAGTGCGGCAACCACCCCAGGATGGGTCCGGGACATGATGATCTGCGGCCCCTTAGTCGACATCTTAACGTCGGAAATATAGGCCCGCACACGATCCCCTTGACGGTAGTTCTCCCGGGGTACTTGCTCCCGGTGAGGAAGCAAAGCTTCCGCGCGGCCCAGATCGACAATCAAATCACCCCGTTCATAGCGGCGAACGATACCGTTGACCAACTCGCCGATGCGATCCTGGAACTCGTTAAAAACACCTTCCCGCTCAGCTTCGCGAACCTTCTGGATAATCACCTGCTTGGCCGTTTGAGCAGCAATGCGGCTGAAATTACTCGCATCCAGCTTCATCCCAAGGGAGTCCCCGAGCTCAACCTCAGGGTCAACCTCCTGAGCCTCGGCCAAGTCAATCTCCTTGTAGGAGTCCTGAACCTCTTCAACGACCGTGACAAATTCGAAAACTTCGACCTCACCCAGTTCGTTGTTGTAATGAGCCTCAAGATCCCGGGTATTGCGGTATTTCTTGTTGGCGGCCGAAAGCACGGCGGACTCCAGAGCTTCGACCAGCACTGCCCGGTCAATCCCCTTGTCCTTCACTACCTGGTCGATGATGTGGTTAAGATTGGTGACCATCGCAACTTCCCCCTGTATCCAAAACGCTTGGGGCGTTGGCGCCCCCACGGCGGCTGTAAATCTCCACCGGAAGCGCCAGCCTTATTAATGTTTAAAAATCAAATTCAAGGTTTCCCTTGTCGATTCCAGCGAAAGGAATCTCGACAAGGCCACCTTTTTTGTCTTGTTGTTCAATACGAACGCAATCGCCTTCGACCCCCACCAGAATACCGGAAAAGGTCTTGCGGGCATGACCGCGCTGATCGGGGTCCAGACTCTCGAAGGTCTTAACCTTGACCAGACGACCAGCGAATCGTTGATAATCGTCGATTTTCTTCAACGGCCGGTCCAGACCGGGAGAAGAAACCTCCAGACGATAAGCGGTGCGGATGAGATCTTCGACTTCCAGAACGGCACCGACCTCGCGACTGACTTCAGCGCAGTCATCCAGCGTCACGCCGCCCGGCTTATCAATAAAGAGGCGAAGAAACCAGTCCCGTCCCTCGTGCTTATATTCAAGCTCGACCAATTCCAGACCAAAACCTTCAAGAATCGGCTCGATAATGGCGGTAAGTTGTTCCAACAATGTCTGCTGAGCCACGTTTTCCCATCCTCAAATAAAAAAAGTGAGCAAGGGCCCACTTTCTTCATAGTGAACAAATTAACAGCTGGATTTTTACCATGCCGGCAGGCGGATTGCAAGGGAAATTTAAAAGGGAAACCAGGCGGGAAAATAGAAAGGGCGCCTTACGGCGCCCTTTCTGGGGTGAACTTAAGCCACGATCGCGCTGACCGGACAGCTGTCGGCACAGGCGCCGCATTCGGTGCAATCATCGGTGATCTTGTACTTGTCGCCGGCTTCGACAATGGCGCTGACCGGGCAGGTGTCGACGCAAGCGCCGCAGGCGATACATTCATCAGTGATTTTCATGAAACTTCCTCCTTGGTTGATTTGGATGGAGTGGTTTGGGGGTTAGATCTCCATCACTTCCTTCTCCTTGACCGCCACGACCTCATCGGCCTTGGCCACGAACTTGTCGGTGAGATCCTGGATCTCCTTCTCGACGCGCTTGGCGTCATCTTCGGAAATTTCTTTATCCTTGGCAAGCTTTTTTACCGCATCGTTGGCGTCTCGGCGAACATTTCGCACCGCAACCTTCGTATCTTCGACCATGCGCTTGAGCATCTTTACCATCTCTTTACGCCGGTCCTCGGTCAGAGGCGGGATCGCCATGCGGATCAACTGCCCGTCGGAACTCGGGGTCAGCCCGAGATCGGCTTTAAAAATGGCCTTCTCGATTTCCGGCAGAAGTTTCTTTTCCCAAGGCTGAATGGTGATCAGTCGGGGTTCGGGAATCGCCAGCGTACCCAACTGGCTAAGAGGGGTCGGCGTTCCGTAATAGTCCACGCGCACATCGTCAAGAAGCGATACCGAAGCACGACCGGTGCGGACTTTCGTAAAATCTTTCTTCAACGATTCGATAGCCTTGTCCATTGCTGAACGGGCTTTGCTGACAATATCCTTGGTCATTGGACTTAATCTCCTTTGACAATCGTACCTATAGGTTCGCCGAGCACGACCCGCATGATATTGCCACGGCAGGTCAAATCGAAGACCACGATCGGCAGATGATTATCCATGCACAGGGAAGTGGCGGTGGCATCCATGACCTGCAAGCCCCTTTTCAGGACATCCAGATAGGTCAGGGTCGAAAACTTGACAGCATCTTTATCCTTGGCCGGATCGGCAGTATAGACCCCGTCGACCTTGGTTGCTTTGAGAATGACCTCGGCGCCGATCTCCATGGCCCGCAGGCTGGCGGCGGTATCGGTGGTAAAGTAGGGATTGCCGGTGCCCGCGCCGAAAATCACCACCCGACCCTTTTCCAAGTGGCGCACGGCACGACGACGAATGTAAGGCTCGGCCACCTGCTGCATGTCAATCGCCGACTGCACGCGGGTAGCCACCCCGACCTTTTCCAGAGCGTCCTGCATGGCGAGGCTGTTCATGACCGTCGCCAGCATCCCCATATAGTCGGCGCTGGCGCGATCCATACCTTTGGAAGCGGCAGCGACGCCGCGGAAAATATTGCCGCCACCGATCACCAGCGCCACCTGGGTGCCCAAGGCCGTGACCTCACGGATTTCCTCCGCAATCCCGACGATGACATCGGGATCAATGCCGTAGCCTTGATTGCCGGCCAAGGCTTCGCCGCTAAGCTTAAGTAGAATTCTTCGATATACCGGTTTTGCGTCGTTCATTGCTTCTCCGCCAGGCCCCCCCAAAAAAGGGGGCCTTATAGAGTAGTGTGGTATTACTTGACGAGTGAGGCAACTTCCGAGGCGAAATCGTCTTCTTTTTTCTCGATGCCTTCACCCAACTGGAAACGGGCGAAACGGGTAAGCTTAACCGGAGCACCGATCTCCTTAGCGAGAGCCTCGACCACCTTGGTGACCTTATGATCGGGATCGATGACATAGGCCTGCTCAAGGAGGCAGACCTCTCCGAAGAACTTGTTGATCTGGCCATCGAGAATCTTCTCGACCAGGTGATCAGGCTTGCCGCTCTCCTTGGCCTTGACGCGCATAATCTCTTTTTCCCGGTCGACAACCTCGGCAGGAACTTCCTGACGGTCAAGAAACTGAGGATTGGCAGCGGCCACATGCATAGCCAGCTGTCGCGCCAGAGTCAGTACTCGCTCGTCATCTTCCTTGGCGGTAGCGAGCTCAACCAGCACGCCGATCTTGCCGCCAGCATGAACATAGGAAGTCACCACGCCGGCGTCAACAGCAAAACGGGCAAAGCGCCGCACGTTGATATTCTCACCAATGGTGGCGATCTGGTGAGTCTGCTCCTCGGCGACAGTGCGGCCAGTACCGGGAAACGCCACGGCCATCAAAGACTCGAGGTCCTTCGGAGCATGGTCGATAACGGCCTCGGCCACTCCGGCAGAAAAAGCCTGAAAAGCGGTGTTCTTGGCCACGAAATCGGTCTCGGCATTAACTTCAGCAATCGCACCAATCCGGCCCTGGCCGGCAGCGGTCACCATTCCCTCGGCAGCAACCCGGCCCGCCTTCTTAGCCGCGGCAGAGAGGCCTTTTTTCCGCAGGTAGTCGATCGCCGTTTCTATATCCCCGCCGGTTTCGGTCAGAGCTTTTTTGCAATCCATCATGCCGGCGCCAGTTTTGGCGCGCAGTTCCGATACCATCGATGCTGTAATCTGTGCCACGGACAATCCTCCAGCAACCTGCCCGCAAACCGGGCAGATAAGATTCAGGTTAGTTAATACAAAAATTATCGATCAATCTTTAAAAAAGCGCCCCTGGGGGCGCTTTTTTATTGATCTTGCCGAGTAGAAAATCAGGCCTCGGCCGACTGCTCGGCCACAGTTTCCACCGCTTCGACCTGATCGGCCCCTTCGGAGTCGGTGCGGATAGTATTTTCGCGAGCCTGGCTGCCTTCAATGCAGGCCTCCGCCATCTTCGAGGCAAAGAGGCGAATGGCGCGAATGGCATCATCGTTACCAGGAATAATGTAATCAATATCATCGGGATCGCAGTTGGTATCGACTACCGCCACCACAGGGATGCCCAACTTACGGGCTTCCTTGACGGCAATCGTCTCTTTCTTGGGATCGATGACGAAAATGGCGCCGGGAAGCTTGGTCATATTCTTGATCCCGCCAAGGCTTTTTTCCAGCTTGGCGCGCTCACGCTCCAACTGCAGCGCCTCTTTCTTGGTGATCAGATCATAGGTCCCGTCTTGGGACATAGCCTCGATCTTCTTGAGACGATCAATGCTCCCCTTGATGGTGGAAAAATTGGTCAGCATGCCGCCGAGCCAACGGTTATTAACAAAGTATTGGCCGGCGCGCAGGGTCTCTTCCATGATGGCGTCCTGAGCTTGCTTCTTGGTCCCGACAAAGAGGATCTTGTCGCCATTCTCGACGGTCTGCTTGATAAACTCTTGAGCGGTCCGAAAATAACGGACGGTCTTCTGCAGGTCGATAATGTAGATGCCATTTCTAGCGCCGAAGATATAAGGCTTCATCTTCGGATTCCAGCGTTTAGTCTGATGTCCGAAATGGACACCGGCTTCCAACAGTTGTTTCATGGTGATCTGAGCCATGGGGACTACTCCTTCTTTTCCGTGGTTGAGTTCCTCCGCCTCCATCTTTCCCGCCGGATTTTCCGCCACCATTTGGCGAAACACCGTCCGGCAGGTCCGGAAGCGTGCGTGATTTTTCGGACAACGGGTTTCTATAGCACGCCTTTTACTTTTGGATCAAGCAAAAAAACGCCTCAAATCTGGTTTACAAGCGTCCCCTGTTGGTCTAATATCCGCAGCCATGTCCATCAGGAGAATTCATCGCTATATCGCCAGGGAGATCGGAGTCCCCACCCTTCTTGCCTTGGTCGTCTTCACTTTCGTGCTGCTCATGGGGCGCATCCTCAAGTTGATGGAACTGGTCATCAACAAAGGGGTTCCTGCCATTGAGATCCTTCAGCTTTTTTCCTATCTGATCCCTACTTTTCTGGTCATCACTCTACCCCTCGCTTTTCTGCTCGGGGTAATGCTCGGATTCGGGCGCCTTTCTTCGGACAGCGAAATCATCGCTCTCAAGGCCTCTGGCGTCAGCCTCTATTATATGTTCAAGCCAGTATTGGCCCTGGCCGTGCTCACCGCCCTGTTGACCGCGTTGCTCACCCTCGTCTTGGGTCCGGCCGGAAACCGGGCCTTTCGTGAACAGATTTTCAACATCGCTGCCAAACGAGCCAATGTCGGCATTCAACCCCATGTCTTCAACGCCGAATTCGATGATTTGGTGCTGTATGTCGACGATGAGGACGAAGAAAATAACATTTTTAAAGGGGTGATGATTTCTGACCAAAGAACCGGGTCGAGTCCATCGATCATTTTCGCTCAGCAGGGCAGAATTTTTTCCGACCCCGAAGCCCTGACCCTCACCCTGCGCATCGAAAATGGCGCCATTCATCGCGCCACGCCGGGCAAGGAAGCCGATCAGATCATCCGTTTTTCTACCTACGACGTGAACCTGAATATGGGACAACAACTGGAGCAAGCAGAAAAACGACCGCCGAAACCGGCAGAGATACGCTCCCGTGAACTCGCCAAAACCCTGTTCCCCGATTCCGGCAACAAGCCGGAGAACCCCAAACTGGCCATCGAGTTTCACAGTCGACTGATATTCCCCCTGGCCCCCCTCCTCTTTGCCCTGATTGGAGTACCCTTGGGGGTGCATGCCCAGCGTTCCGGCCGTAGCGGCAACTTCTCCATCGCGTTGTTCGTCTTCCTCAGCTATTACCTCTCCCTCTCCCTAGCTGAAACCCTGGTGGTCGAATCGGGCTTTCCTGCCGCTTTCAGCCTCTGGTTTCCCAGCCTGCTCTTTTTCATCGGCGGACTCATCCTCTTCCATCGCGCCGCTCAGGAACGGCGACTGTCCCTCTGGGATCAGGTCCTTTCCCTGTGGAAGGGGCGCAAGGGGGGCGGGACATGAGCATTCTCCATCGCTACATTCTTCATTTTTTCACCCGCCTGCTCCTTCTGTCCCTGGGCGCTTTCGCCGGCATTTTTCTGCTGGTCGACTTTCTGGAAAAGGTTGACGACTTTCTGGAACATGGCGCGGCGATTTCCCTTTACGTTCTCTATCTGCTCAACATGCTTCCGGTCGCCGTGGCTCAGGTCATTCCCTTGGCGACCCTGCTTGCCGCCTTTGGCACCCTGGGGGGCCTGTCGAAAAGCAACGAGTTGACCGCCATGCGCGGGGGGGGCATCAGCATCTGGAAGATCACTCTACCGCTGCTGATCTCAGGCCTGCTCCTTTCCGCCGGGCTCTTTTTCGTGAATGAGTTTCTGATTCCCGTCAACCAGAAGAAAATTCACTACATTCTGCAAAACGAACTGCGCGGCAAGCAGGAAATTCTCTTCAAGCGGGATAATATCTGGTTTCGCGAAGACGGAACCATCTACCATGTTCGCCAGTCGCAACCGGAAAACAATCGTCTACTCGGCGTGACCATCCTCGAATTCGATGAGCAATTCCATCTGATCAGCCGCCAGGACGCCCCCCTCGCCCGATTCGAGGAGGGAGTGTGGATCTTCGAAGACCTCGTCAGTTATCGTTACGACCCCGACACCAGCATGATTGTCGAACGGTTGAGATTTCCCCAAAAGTCGCTGGAGTTGGCGAAAAAGCCCGAAGACTTTACGGAAACCTTCTACAAAGCAGAACAGCTTGGTTTTTTCGAGTTACGCAGCCTGGTCGAAAAAATGAAAAACGAGGGGTACAATCCCCGAAATTATCAGGTCGATATGCACGCCCGCCTGGCCTATCCTTTCACCTGCCTGACCATGACCATGCTCGGAATTCCCTTTGCCCTGCGTAAAGGTCGCTCCGCCAGCCTAGCTGTCGGCGTGACCCTTTCGGTAGCCGTCGGCGTGGTCTTTTTCATCCTCCAGACCCTGCTCACCACCCTCGGCTACTCAGCAGTCATTCCTCCTTTCATCGCCGCCTGGTCGGCGCTGCTGATCTTCTCCCTGCTGGCGGTCTGGCTGCTCCTTTCGACCCGGGATTAGCCTCAAGAATTTCCCATCGGGTAGGAGGCGGGGTTGCCCCCGCCGTCCTCCCACACCACCGTGCGTACGGTTCCGTACACGGCGGTTCACGTGGCGTTCTGAAAGCGTCGGAGTTGGTCACTTAACGACACCAACCCCGCTTTGTCGAAGTAAGATTTCCGGAATGCGTAGTTCATGTGCGAGGCTCCTGAGTTCCACCAGGGGCCTCGCCCGTTTGTGGCGGATTTCCAAGCCACCGGCTCCGGTAGTCCCCTCTGCATCAGTTTCCTGGCTCGGGTGTAGGGCCGTTTCCACTGGCGCCATAGAATGCAGCGCAGTTTGCGCCTGACCCATCCATCCAGATCTTCGAAGATCCCTTTGACCTCCGCCAGGCGGAAATAGGCGATCCATCCGCGAAGCTTCGGTTTGCTCTCCTCGATGACCCGTTGCAGGCTTCTTCCCCTGCCCCGCCGAAAGATCCGGCGCAATCCAGCTTTGAGACGTTCGACCGACGAATCCGACACTTTGATGCGCGGATTCTTGTGCCACGTCATGCTGTAGCCCAGAAAGGTTCGATTCCAGGGACGATCAACGGCGCTTTTGGCGACGTTGACCTTGAGCTTGAGCCGCCCTTCGAGGAACTGGGTCATTGAGGCCATCACCCGCTCGGCGGCGCGCCGACTTTGCACATAGACGTTGCAATCGTCGGCAAACCGGCAGAAGGCATGACCTCGTTTTTCCAACTCCTTATCCAACTCGTCGAGCAGGATATTCGACAGCAAAGGGGAAAGAGGGCCGCCTTGAGGCGTCCCTTCGGCTCGCTGCGAAACAATCCCGCCTTCGAGCATCCCGGCCTGCAGGTAGCGGCGAACAAGTCGCAACACCTGCCGATCCTTGACCTTGCGGGCGATTCGCGACATCAGGATGTCGTGGTTTACCCGGTCAAAGAACTTTTCCAGATCCACATCCACCACCCAGCGTCGCCCGCCGGCGACATACCTGCGAGCGGCCTGAATGGCTTGGTGGGCACTCCGTTCGGGCCGAAACCCGTACGAGTGTTCGGAGAAATCCGGATCGAACAACGGCATCAGCACCTGATACAGGGCCTGCTGGATGAGCCGGTCCATGACCGTGGGGATGCCGAGCATGCGCACCCCACCTCCGGGCTTGGGGATTTCCACCTTGCGCACCGGTTGGGGCAGGTAACGCCCCTCCAGCAGTTCTTCTCTGATGCGCGGCCAGCATTCCATCAGGTGCGCCTTCAGTTCGTCCACCGTCATCGTATCGATGCCGGGAGCTCCCTGGTTGGACCTCACCCGATGATAGGCCGCCATCATGTTGTCGCGGTCGACAACCTCCTCCATCAACCGCGTTCGCGCTTCCGTCCAGGACGATTCTTTCGTTGCCGTGACGTTTGACGCACCCATGGCGTACTCTCGCGACTTCCGGTCGCTACCCTCGGCCGTGGCCCGGGGCATCGCAACCCCAGCTTCTGCGTCTCCATACATCATCGAAATTCAAGGCTCCTGTCCGACGCCTCGTGTTCGGTCCTTCACTGGGCGGTTACTCCAGCTAGTACGACCTCGGCTGACTTCTGCCAATCCATCCCGACGCCTTGCGACGTCGGTAGCACGAGGCAGATTGACAGACCTCCCAGGGTAATGCGCGTGACCTTCCTCCCATATACCCGCCGCATCTACAGCCCCACCCTCCCGGATGACTATCGGGCTTTGAAGATATTGGCCTTCTCGCCCGGATGGGACTGCCTCGTATGCGATTCCTGTTCGTCGGGCCGGGATTTTGCCTGCGGCTTCCTTCAGATCCCACCTCACGATGGACACCCTTGCCGTTCGGCTAGCGGTTCCCGTCATCAGGGTCCGCAGGGGACTTGCACCCCCAAGTCAACGATTGACCACCACGATCAATCATCTGGTGCTTGCGCACCACGCGCCATGCCTGGCGCACAAACAAAAAGCCCACCTTGATGAGGTGGGCTTTTTTTTGGGGGGAATCCCATCAGTCTCAGTACCGGTAATGATCGGGCTTGTACGGCCCCTCCACAGGAATGCCGAGATATTCCGCCTGTTCCTTCCGCAGGATGGTCAGGCGCGCGCCGAGTTTGCCGAGGTGAAGCCGGGCAACTTTTTCATCGAGCTGCTTGGGCAGGACGTAGACCCGGTTTTCATAGCACCCGTCGTTATTGAAGAGTTCGATCTGGGCCATAACCTGGTTGGTGAAGCTGTTGGACATGACAAAAGAGGGATGCCCGGTGGCACAGCCGAGGTTGAGCAAGCGCCCTTCGGCCAGGACGATGATGGCGTGGCCATCGGGGAAATACCACTGATCGACCTGATTGCCGTGCTCTTTGGGATTCTTGATATTCACCTTTTTGATTCCCGGTACCTTGGCCAGGGCCGTCATTTCGATTTCGTTGTCGAAGTGGCCGATATTACCGACGATGGCGTTATGCTTCATGCGCGTCATATGGGAAACACGGATGACATCACGATTACCGGTCGTGGTGATGAAGAGGTCGGCCGTCTCCACCACATCCTCCAGGGTGTTAACTTCGTAGCCTTCCATGAGCGCCTGCAGAGCGCAGATCGGATCGATTTCAGTGACGATGACCCGCGCCCCCTGGCCGCGCAGGGACTGGCAGCAGCCCTTGCCGACATCGCCGTAGCCGCAGACGACAACCACCTTGCCGGAGAGCATGACGTCGGTGGCGCGCATGATGCCGTCGACCAGACTGTGTCGGCAGCCGTAGACGTTGTCGAATTTGCTTTTGGTGACCGAGTCGTTGACGTTCATCGCCGGGAAAGGGAGCAAACCATCCCGCTGCAACTGATAGAGACGATGCACGCCGGTGGTGGTTTCCTCGGTGACGCCGCGGATGGAGTTGCGGATTTCAACCCAGTTGTTGCGCCGGGCGGCGATGGACTCCTGCAGACACTTGACCAACTCGACCCAGTCCTCGGGATCTTCCTGGCCCAACTCTGGCACTCCCGACTCCTGCCACTTGGCTCCTTCGAGAACCATCATGGTGGCGTCGCCGCCGTCGTCGAGGATCATGTTGGTCACCTGTCCGTCGGGCCAGGTCAAGGCCTGCTCCGTGCACCACCAGTATTCGGCCAGGGTCTCCCCCTTCCAGGCGAATACCGGAATCCCGGCCGGCTTTTCCGGCGTTCCCCCGGGACCAACCGCCACTGCGGCCGCAGCCTGATCCTGGGTGGAAAAAATGTTGCACGACGCCCAACGAACCTGAGCGCCCAACTCCACCAGAGTTTCGATCAGGACGGCGGTCTGGATGGTCATGTGCAGCGAACCGGTAATCCGCGCACCTTTCAACGGGTGCTTGCCCCGGTATTCCTCGCGCAGGGCCATCAGTCCTGGCATTTCGACCTCGGCCAGTTCGATTTCCTTGCGCCCCAGGGTCGCCAGGTGCAAATCTTTGACTTTAAAATCCAGGTTTTTTTCACTCATTACGGGTGTGACTCCTTTGTATGCGGTCGGTTGGAACAATCAAAATCATTCCGGTGATAAACGTTATTTGAGCCCCCCTCAGAGGGGCAATATCAGCGAGTGCAGGCGACCGGTATCGACTTCCTTGAACTGCACCCGTACCTCGCGCGCGGAAGTCGCCTCGGCAGGGAAGAAAAGGAACCCGCGCCCCAGGGTACCGGCGGCGATACTCCGATTTTCCAGATGCTTGTTGGCCAGATCCCGGGAGATCCGTCGCCCGGCGTCGCCGGAAGTCCCCGACTGGGTTCCGCCGATCACCGCTCCGCCGGCCGCACCCAGAGCTGCCCCCTTGGCTGCGGCGGTGCCGACATTCTCTCCGGCGACAATACCGATGGCGGCACCTAGGAGCGCCCCACCAGCGGCGCCGATAAAGGATCCCTTGCCCGCGCCCTTGGCGATTTCTCCGAATTCGGAACTGGTTTCCAGACGCTCATAGGCCGTGCGGTTATCGAGCACGTTCCAGTAACGCCCCTCGCCATCGACCAGAAAGGTCTGGTCCGGCACGATCAACAGGGAATGAATCCCGAGATTGTCGATGATGACCTGCACCGGTAGAATGCCCGCACCGCGAATATCAAACCCGAAATTCTCCCGCGCCGAGGCGCTGTCGGGATAGGCCTCGGCGGCGACTTGGGCACCCGCGACCATTTGCATGCCGGAATAGGCGGTAGGCGGCTTAAAGGGAACCTCTTGGCTCTTGTAGGTGGAGCAAGCACTCAGCAACAGGACAAAGAGTAGAAGTAGCGGATATATTTTCGAAACGTAGGGCATGGCAATCTCCTTCTCGGTTGGCATGACTATCAATGCAGTTTAACAGGTTCCCCCGCGTCGACAATGGCAAGACGGTGGATGAAGAGGGCGAAGCTATCTCCTGGGGAATCGACTGCCGAAAATCAGAAGCAGATACCCCCCGGTGCCAAGACCCACAGCCAGAAAAAAGCGCCCGGGCAGCCATCGGCATACCCGGCGCAAGGGCTTTTCCCAACGATCGAGACAGGGGGTCTTTTCACCGCGAAAATCGCGATTGCGCCGCAGCCCCAGGCGAACATCGAGGACCAGCAACAGTTGCCAGGCATTGTCCAGGGCAAACGCTGCCGAATCATAGCAGAGACGCCACCTTTCCCGCCATGGCCGATCGCGCAATAACCCCCACACGGCTCGAGCAGGGGCTCGTAGGTCGATGCGGCCGGCTTGATCCTGAACCCGGTAAAGGCCGGGCGCCGCCCGCAGAAAATCGAACCAGCCGACGGCCAGGGCGTTGAGGATCAAGGCATTGAGCCATTGCCGACGAAACAGGCCTTCAGCGACAAAACGGCGAGCCGATGTCGTGATTTCCGCCGGCAACAAGAGCCATTTCCCCTGCTGAAAGACTCGCTCCGCGAAGCGCTCATCCTCGAGAAAAGACAGATCGGTAGCGAAGGGGCCAAGGCGGGAGAAGAGCTGTCGCTGGAGCAGAAAACCCTGGTCGCCATGAATGCAGCCGGGCCGGTTTTGCCGCGCCTTGCTTTCATAAAAGGCATAGACGCCGGGATGGTGCCCGCCGGTGTCGGCAAAACGCAAGGCGAAACGCCCGGCGATAAGGGGAGCGGCCAGGCGTTCGCTCTCGGCGATTAAGTGCCCTACCCCACGGGCCAGCGCGGTCGGATCGGCGAAGCGGCTGTCGGCATGAAGAAAGAGCAGCCATTCCCCCCTCGCCCAGCGAACACCGGCATTGAACTGCGTTCCCCGGCCGGCCGGGGAGTCGACCTGCACCAGATGAAAATCGGTCACCGCCGACGCGGCAAGGGAACGGGTGTCGTCCCGCGAGCCGCCGTCAACGATGATCAGCTCAAAAGCGATTCCCCGCTGTTGTCCGAGGTTCTCCAGCAACTCCGGCAGAGTCCCCTCTTCGTTGAGGGTCGGGACGATGACAGAGAGTTCCGGAAGGCCAACCGGGTTAGACATCGGTCAGCACAAAACAGCGAAAGAAAAGGCGAACCTTGCGGTTCGCCTTTCGGGTTCCTTAACCATCCCCGATCAGAGTCCGGCGCGACTGCGCAGGGAATCGATCCGGTCGGTGCGCTCCCAGGTGAACTCGGGGAGTTCCCGGCCGAAATGGCCGTAGGCGGCCGTCTTGCGGTAGATGGGACGGAGCAGGTCGAGGGTTTCGATAATGGCGCGGGGGCGCATATCGAATTCCTCCCGAGCGATGCGGGCGATCTCATTGGAGGGGAGCTTGCCCGTGCCGAAGGTATTGATCATAACCGAAACCGGCTCGGCCACGCCGATGGCGTAGGCCACCTGCACCTCGCACTTGTCGGCGAGGCCCGCCGCAACGAGGTTCTTGGCCACGTAGCGAGCCATGTAAGAAGCGCTGCGGTCGACCTTCGAGGGATCCTTGCCAGAGAAAGCGCCGCCGCCGTGGGAACCCTGGCCGCCGTAGGTATCGACGATGATCTTGCGCCCGGTCAGACCGCAGTCCCCCATCGGACCGCCAACGACGAAACGTCCCGTCGGATTGATGAAATATTTGGTCTTTTCATCCAGCAGGTTGTCGGGAATGACTTTTTTCACGACTTCTTCGATAATCGCTTCCTTGAGGGTCTCGTAGCTGACATCGGGGGCGTGTTGAGAAGAAACGACAACGGCATCGACCCGAATCGGCTTATCGTTGATGTACTGGATGGAAACCTGGGACTTGCCGTCCGGCCGCAGGAAGGAAAGAAGCCCACTCTTGCGCACGTCGCTGAGCCGCTTCGCCAGTTTATGGGCGAAGGTGATGGGCATGGGCATGAGCTCACGGGTTTCGTTGCAGGCATAGCCGAACATCAAGCCCTGATCTCCGGCCCCCTGCTCCTTGTGCAGGCCCTCCCCTTCGGTCACGCCTTGGGAGATATCCGGGGACTGGCGATCGATGGAAGTCAAGACGGCGCAGGTTTCCCAGTCGAAACCCATGGCCGAGTCATTGTAACCGATTTCCTTGATCGCCTCGCGGACGATGACCGGATAGTCAATGCGGGCGTTGGTGGTGATTTCGCCGGCGATCATCGCCATTCCGGTGGTGACCAGGGTTTCACAAGCCACACGGGAGTGGGGATCCTGGGCGAGGATGGCATCGAGGATGCTGTCGGAAACCTGATCGGCGACCTTGTCGGGATGCCCCTCGGTAACGGATTCGGAGGTGAAAAGAAAATCGGTCATGGCCATGGAGTGTCTTCTCCCTTGAAATAACGGAATATCTTGATCCGGTTGAAAAAAGCGTTTTATAGCAAGTGCCGGCGTCGGGGTCAATAACAAAGAGGGAATCAGGGGGCCGGGGGGCGGAAGAGCACGGGAAAACGCCGGGTCATTTCATCTTCCAGGCAGCGATTAATCTCGGAAGCGGTCGGAAGAGTCAACAATTGTTCCAGGAGATCTTCCCCTTCCGAGCGGCGGACCTGACGCAGCACCTCTTTGACCCGAGGGATGCTGGGCGGGTTCATGGAGAGCTCGTCGAAGCCGAGCCCGAGCAGCACCAGCGTATAGAGAGGATCGGAAGCCATTTCACCGCACATCCCGACGGGAATCGACGCCGCCCGCGCCGCCTGGCAGATCAAGCGCAGGGCACGAAGGATGGCGGGGTGCAAGGGCTCATAAAGATAGGCTACATGCTCGTTGCCGCGATCGACGGCGAGAAAATACTGAATCAGATCATTGGTGCCGACGGAGAAGAAATCGACTTCTCGCGCCAGCAGGTCGGCGATGAGCGCCGCCGAGGGGATTTCGATCATGATCCCGATGGGTAGCCCGGGGTCGTAGGCGACCCCTTCCGCGGTCAGTTCAGCCTTAACCTCCTCACACAGTTCCCGGCAAGCCCAGAGTTCGGCGACGCCCGAGATCATCGGCAACATCAGTCGCGCCTGGCCGAAGGCCGAAGCCCTGAAGATGGCTCGCAACTGGGTCTTAAAGAGCCGCCGTTCCTTAAGGGAAAAACGCACCGCTCGCAGACCCAGGGCCGGATTAAGTTCGTCGGAAATATTGATTTCCGGGGCCAACTTGTCGCCGCCGAGATCGAGAGAGCGAATAGTCACCGGCTGCGGCGCCATGGCCTCCAGCACCGCTCGGTACGCGCTGAGCTGCTCCTCCTCGCCCGGCGGGGCGGAGCGGTTGAGGTAGAGGAATTCGGAACGGAACAGGCCGACCCCTTCGGCGCCGTGGCGCAGGGCCAGAGGAAGTTCCTCGGTCAGTTCGACATTCCCCCGCAAATGAACCCGGACACCATCCAGGGTTTCTCCCGGCAGCAGGCACAAGCCAAGCAGTTCTTCATCCCGCGCCGCCTGAATCAACTGTTTCCGCCGATATTCAGTAATAGTGGCGGCACCGGGGTTGAGGATCAGAATTCCGAGGTAGCCGTCGACGATCACGGAGAGGCCGCTGGGGACGCGCACGGTCAACGTTTCGAGACCAACCACGGCCGGAATCCCTAAAGAGCGGGCCAATATGGCGGTATGAGAGGTCCGTCCGCCGAGATCGGTAGCGAAACCGATGACCCGAGCCTTGTCCATCTGCATGGTATCGGCGGGGGAAAGATCGTGGGCGATCACCACCACCTGATCGGAGATCCCGGCGATCGGTTGCTGTGTATACCCCTTGAGGTTACGCAACAGGCGTTCTCCCACGGAGTCGATATCGGAGCGCCGCTCCCGGAGATATTCGTCCTCGATCGCGTCGAAGACTTCTCGAAACTTCTTAAGGGTGCGCTTCAACGCCCCTTCGGCATTGAGAAAATCCTCTTGAATCAGCTTGACTACCCCATCCAGGAGCAGACGGTCTTCAAGAATCAGTAAATGGGTGTCGATGATGTAGAGATGCTCTGCCAGCTCCCGTGCGGCAACCGTCTCACGGACTTCGTTGAGCTGCCGCTTGGAACTGTCCACCGCCGCCATGAAAGCCGCGACCTCACCGGCGACCTCCCCCGGCGCGACCCTCCGCTCGATCGCGGAAAGACGCTGGCGGTCGATCACATGGGTGCGGCCCAGAGCGATGCCCGGCGACGCCGCCACCCCAACCAACAGGGTGTCCTCGGGGATGTTAGTCTTCACCAAAACCATTTTCCACCAATTGGGCAATGGCCAAGAAGGCCTCTTCCATGTCGGGTCCGGAAACGCTGATTTCGATCTGCGATCCCTTCGGGGCGGCGAGCATGAGAATCCCCATGATGCTTTTGCCGTTGACTTCCATCCCCTCTTTTTCGACGGTCACATCCGACTGGAAGCGATTGGCCGTCTGCACCAGTTGGGCCGCGGCACGGGCATGGAGACCCAACCGATTAACAATGGTAAAACGCTGTTTTTTCATCGATTCATCCCCGAAGACAACGTAGTTTGACAGGCAAATCCACGCCTCGGATCAGCCAAAAAAAACCAAAAGAACCGCCGACATGAGCAGGATCAGGATCAGGTTGGACACGCCCAGGCGGGCGAGCCCGCCAAGTAGCACGACAGGCAGAAGAGCACAAGGGCCCCAGGCCAGGGCGACTTCTGCCCCACGCAGGGTATCGGAAACGAGCACGGCGGACAGGGCACCGAGAAGCAGGGCGGTCCCTTCCTTGCAACGCACCGCCAGATCGGGCAGGTGGTAGCGCTGAACCCGACCGATCATCCCCGGTCCGTACCGGTAACCGCCATGCAGACCAGCGATCAAAGCCCAGCCGTGAGGAAGATTGAAGAGCAGTAGAAAAGCCAGCGGCGCCCACCAGAATCCGGCCGCAGCCAGCAGCAGAGCCAACGCGGCGGCAAGGGGACGCAGCCCGCCCCAGAAAAAAGCATCCCCCATCGCCGCGAAGGGCGCCATGATCATGCCTTTGAATTCGCTGACATCAAGCGAGCCCTCGGCGTGAAGGGAGCGCTCTTCTTCGAGGGCCAGGGTTGTTCCGAGAATCGGTCCGGCCATGAAGGGATGGGAGTTGAAATATTCCAGATGTCGCTGGCAGGCCAAGACCAGATCCTCATCACGATAGATAAAACGCAGAGCCGGGTAGAGAATATAGAGAACTCCAAGGCTTTGCATGCGCTCGTAATTCCAACTCGCCTGCAGCAGGGGCAGGCGCAGCAGAATCCGTAAACGGATTCCCAGCGGCAGCATCAGAACCCCTCCCGCAAAAAGTAAACAAGAAGAAAAGCCAGAATATACAGAACCAGAATGCGTCGATTGCGCAAGGCCCCGAGGAAGACCGCTGTTCCCACCAGCGGAAAAGCCAGGGCCAGCCAAGGAGTGGCGTCACCGACCTTGGCCAGCAGATACGGGGCCAGCCAGGGCAAAAGCAATGAACCGGGAAGGATGATCCCGAGATAGGTTCCCAGTGACGCCAAAGCGAAAAAACCCAAACCGAGCAGATGCCAGCGGGTCGCGGCCACCGGGCGCTGCCGCGACAGGTCCTGTTCAGCCAGGATCAGCAACCGACCGTTACCCTGCCGGGCCAAGTGGTCAAAGATCTGGCCGCACTTGCCTAGTGGCAGGGCGACCAACAGGCAGAGCAGGAGCATAGGCAGCCCCTCGACACCGGCGCTGGCGCCCATCATCAGAGCTAGAGTCGTACCACCCACCGCAATCTGGGTGTCGTCGGGAGGAATCGCCGCCCCGACCGGCAAACGCCCCAGCCACAGAAGTTCGAGTAGTGTTCCGGCCTGCAGGCCAAGTTGGAAATCCCCCAGAACCCAACCGGTCAGCGGTGCGGCGACAATCGGTCGACAGATGAGTAATTGCAGGATGGCGGTCCGGTCGAGCCCAACCAGCAGAGCGACCAGTCCGGCGTAGAGATAGTCCAGCGACCAGGCCATCTCACCCCTCCGGCAGCGGGGAGAGTTTCCTCCAATCCCGTTCACGATCGGCGGGAATACACTGGGCAACGACCCGGACGCCGGCCGCTTCGAGTTGGCTCAAGTTGGCGAGATCCTCGAGGGCGAAGGCAATGGTGCAGGAAACCCGGCGCCGGTTCTCGCCACCATGCAGGTTACCGAGATTGAGCTTGCCGTAAAGCACCCCGAGCCGGTAAAGGGTCAAAGCATCCGCGGAAGTGGCGAGCAGGAGCAGCACCTTGCGGTCGATCAGAATCCCCCCCGAAAGGAGTTTGGCGGCATCAGCAAGACTTTCGACAAAAACCCCCACCCCCTTGGGGACGGCGGCGGTCATGAGAATTTTGCGCATAGGATTGCCCGCCACGAGGTCATTGGCCACCAGAATACAGTCGGCGTGCAGATAGGGCACCCAAGATTCCAGAACCTGACCGTGGATCAAACGATTATCGATGCGGGCAAGAACAATGCTCATGCGTACTCGCGAAAAGAAGTTATTTTTTCAACAACTCGCTCGGAAGAAAAATCCCCTGCTCGCCGCAGGCCTTGAGGAGTACTGCGAGTTCCTCCAGGGAAAGCCCTTCACCGCTGTTGAAAAATTTCAGAACCATCGGCAGATTGACGCCGGTCACCACCTCAACCCGCTCCTGTTCGAGAAAAGCCAGGCTGATATTGGAAGGGGTTCCCCCGAACATGTCGGTCAGGATGATGACGCCCTCGCCGTCTTGGCCCACTTTGTTTATCGCCACGGCGATCCCTTCGCGGATCGCGTCGACGCTGTCTCCCATGTCGATACTGACGGCCCGGGCCTGCGCGGTAGGTCCAATAATCATTTCCGCCGCATGGAGAAATTCCTCGCCCAAATGGGCATGGGTGGCGATAACCAGTCCAATCATCTTATTTTTGCCCCTTGTTGATGTCGCGATGAACCACATCGAGCGTGACATCCGCCTCGGCAAAGCTGGCGCGCAAGGTCTCGACGATAGTGACACTGCGATGCTGGCCACCGGTGCAGCCGATGGAAACGGTCAGATAACTTTTCCCCTCCCGCCGATACTGGGGCAGTAAAAAGGTAAAAAGCGCCTCAAACCGTTCAAGAAATTCGCGGGTTTCCGGATGAGCCAAGACATAGTCGCGCACCCGCGAATCTAGTCCGGTCAACGGTTGCAGTTCGGGAACGAAATGGGGATTCGGCAGGAAACGCACATCCATGACCAAATCGGACTCGGCGGGCAGACCGTAACGAAAACCAAAAGATTGCAGATGCACGACCAGGGGCAGGGCTTCCCCGGCACCGCGTACCCGGCGCACCACGACATCGCGCAACTGATGCGGCGTCAATCGTGAGGAGTCGATAATCGCCGTCGCCTGCCCACGTAGTTCGGCGAGCAGCAAACGCTCTTGGCGAATCCCCTCGGCCACTCCCTCCCGCAGAGCAAGAGGGTGGCGACGCCGGGTTTCCGAATAGCGACGGATCAAGGCCTCATCAGAGGCGTCGAAAAAGAAAATCTCCAGCTCATAACCGGCCTGGCGCACCTCTTCCAACGTCGCTTCAAACCCGGCCAAAAATCCGCGATTTCGGATATCGATAACGACCGCCACCTCCGAGGTAAAACGCACCCCCTGCTCGACCAGTCCAAGGAATTCAGGCAACAGGGCGAGGGGCAGATTATCGACGACGAAGAAACCTTCGTCCTCCAGGGCGCGCGCCGCCGAACTCTTGCCGGAGCCGGAAAGACCGGTAATGATGATGACTCGCTTGCGACTACTCAAGATTATCTCCAATGATGGAATGGGCATGCAGCCAAGCCGTTTCCGCCATGCGTTTTTCCAGCCGATCCTGAAATTCCCGGGCGCTGTGGTACCCCATCTCTTTGAGCAGCTGATTACGGGCCGCGACTTCAACGATGGTGGTGATGTTGCGCCCGGGACGCACCGGAATTTTCAACAGGGGAATCGCCAGCCCGAGGATTTCATAGCGCATCTCCTCAAGGCCGAGCCGGTCAAATTCGGCCTCGTCCCGCCACTCTACCAGCTCGATGGCGAGATCGATTTTTTTGCGCTCGCGGGTGGCGGCCACCCCGAAGAGATGACGGATATTGATGATCCCCAGTCCGCGGATTTCCATATGATAGTGCAGCAGATCGTTCCCTTCGCCGAAGAGCACCGCGGGCAGTTTCATGCGGATCTTGACGACGTCGTCAGCCACCAGCTTGTGCCCCTTGAGAACCAGATCAAGGGCGCATTCGCTCTTGCCGATCCCGCTCTTTCCCAGCAGCAGCACGCCGACACCGAGGATATCCACCAACACCCCGTGAACGGTGGTGGAAGGTAGCAGTCGTTCTTCAAGGAATTGGGTAATCAGGGAAATAAACCGGGAACTCTGATGCTGAGAACGCAGCAATGGAATCGCATATTGCTCAGCGCAATCGATCAGCAGGCGTGGAGGAATCTGGCCTTTGGTGATGATGAAACAAGAGACGTCGAGTTCGCAGAGTCCCCGCAGATGGCGATCGGCTACCTGCGGATCAAGCTGTTCGAGATAGCTCAACTCGGTAGACCCGAGAACCTGAATCCGGTCGGGATGAAGATTGGTGGTATAACCGGCAATAGCCAAGCCGGGCTTCTGGATACGGGGTACCTGAATACGCTTGTCCAGACCGCGCTCGCCAGCGAGCAATTCGAGATCGAGACCGGCCTCTTTTTCGGCCAGCAGCTCTTGGATACTCAGACCAGCCATGCTTTTGCATATACCTGGGGTTCGCGATGGACGGGGAAAGGAAAAAACCTTTACATCCGGTCTTCTTCCTCAGCGATGATGGTGTACAGATCCTCCGCCGGAGCGTCGATGAGACGGCGCCGTACCGCGGGATTCTTCAGCAGCTTGGAGATTCGGGCCAGGGTTTTCAAATGCACCCCCACCGACTCCTCGGGGGCCACTAACAGGAAAAAGAGATGGGCTTGGCGACCATCCATCGAATCGAAGTCAACCCCCCCGCGACTGCGTCCGAAAGCCAGCAGCAGCCGGTCGAGCCGGGCAAGTTTACCGTGGGGTATAGCGACCCCTTCGCCGATACCGGTGCTCCCCAAAGCTTCCCGTTCATGGAGAACGCGCAGAACCTCTTCGGGATCCAGGTTACCAAAAGCCTTGGCGAGGACATCGGTCAACTCACCCAAAGCCTCTTCCTTCCCGGTCGCCTTCAGTTCGCCAGCAATTGCGTTCGGATTCAACAGTTCTGCAATCTTCATGATCTGCACTTTTTAACGGGTTGGCAAACGGGCAACGGCCCGACGACGAAAACCGCTCGCTTCATCGTCGGGCCGTGCCAGGAACTTACTTGCTTTGGGGAACAATCAGGCCGTAGTTACCATCCTTGCGGCGATAGACGACGTTGATTTCATCGGTCGTCGAATCAGTAAAGACGATAAAATCCTTGTGCAGCAGGTCCATCTGCATGACCGCTTCCTCGACAGCCATCGGCTTGACCGGGAAACTGTTGCTGCGGATGATGGTCGGCTCAGGGGCCCCCAGATCGATACTATCGGCGGCGAAAACGGTCTTTTGAATCTGCCGTTCCTTGCCACTGGCGGGCTTGTGTTTTTTCAGCTTTTCCTTGTAGCGCTTCAACTGCCGCTCGATCTTGTCGATAACGGAATCGATAGCGGCATACATGTCGTTGGTTTCTTCAGAGGCCTTGATGGTGATTCCCTTGGCGCTGATCGTCACCACCGCCTTGTGGCGGATTTTTTTCTCGACGGAAAGGAAAGCCTGGCCATCGATCGGCTCGTCGATATATTTCTTGACCCGCTCCAGCTTCTCCGCGACATAGGCACGAACCGGCTCGCTGACTTCCATATGTCTGAATGTCACATCAATCTGCATGGTTGAAACCTCCCAATGATTAAGTTTCTCCCGGTGAAACCAGCTTGTTACCCAGTATAACGATTCCTGGGAGCTTAGCCACCGTGAAGAATTAAAAATGTCGTTTGCGTTCCGTGGATGACCCAAGGCCGAGCATCTCTCGATACTTGGTCACGGTCCGACGGGCGATATCGATCCCCTGCTCCAGCAGCAGGTCGACGATTTTCTGATCGGAAAAGGGCTTCTTTTGATTTTCTCCGGCAATGATCTCCTTGATTTTGCTCTTAACGCTCTCCGAGGCGACGGAATCGCCTTCGGTGGTATTGATGCCGCTGTTGAAAAAATATTTAAGCTCAAAAAGCCCCTGCGGGGTCTGTACGTACTTATTGGTAGTAACGCGGCTGATGGTCGACTCGTGCATCTCAATATCCTCGGCCACATCGCGCAAAACCAGAGGTTTGAGGTAGGCGACCCCCTTGTCGAAAAACTCCCGCTGAAACTTGACAATGCTCTTGGTCACCTTGTAAATGGTGCGCTGCCGCTGATGAATACTCTTGATCAGCCAGACGGCGCCGCGCATCTTATCTTGAATGTACTCGCCGGCCTGGGCGTCGATCCCCTCCCCGCCCGCCAAGGCGTTGCGGTAAAAGGCATTGATGCGTAGGTTGGGCAGACCTTCGTCGTTAAGGACCACGACATATTCGTCATTGATCTTATAGACGAAAATATCGGGGGTGATGTAATGCACCTCCTCCTGGGTAAAGATGCTTCCGGGCCGGGGATCGAGTCCCGAAATAATCTTGGCGGCACCAAGAACGTCGTCGAGGGTCACCCCCAGAGCCTTGGCGATCACCGAATATTTACGCACTTCAAGGTCAGGGATGTGATTGAGCAGAACCGCCTCGACCAGACTCCCTTCCATGCCCAGGTGGCGGACCTGATGCAGCAGGCACTCCCGGAGATCACGGGAAGCCACCCCCGGAGGATCGAAATCCTGTACCACGGCCAAGGCCTGAGCAACCTTGTCAACAGGGGCGCCGGAGGTCGCGGCGATTTCTTCGAGAGAGGCCTGAAGATAGCCGTCATCGTCGAGGTTGCCGATAATCTCGGCGGCGACACGGCGGACATCATCATTAAGACGCGAAAGGTTGAGTTGCCAAAGCAGGTGGTCGGAGAGGTTCCCTTTTTTGGTCAGCAGATTCTCGTAGGACGGGCGATCTTCGTCTTCCTCATAAAAGTCCGCCGTCGACCCACCGAGGCTGTAGCCTTCCAAGTAGGTCTGCCAATCGATATCCGCGACCCCTTCGTTCTCGCCGGAAACTTCCCGAACCTCGTCAACGGACGTCTCGCTCGCCGGGGATTCACCGACGACGGCTTCCTCAAACTCTTTCTCCTCAGGAGCTTCCGCTGCTTCCTCGAGAATCGGATTTTCTTCCAACTCCTGCTGCACCATGTCAACCAGTTCCATACGCGACAACTGGAGCAGCTTGATTGCCTGCTGCAACTGGGGGGTCATCACCAGCTGCTGGCTGAGCTTGAGTTGTTGACGGATCTCTAAAGCCATCTACCGACTCACTTGGTTGCAGGGTTGCTGCGGACGCGGGGCGATGCGTCGCGCGGGGCTCACAGTTGGAAAGATTCTCCCAGATAAATGGCGCGGGCGGCAGAACTGGCCGCGATTTCCTCGGGGGCGCCATATTCGAGGACAGCCCCCTCATTGAGAATATACGCTTTGTCGCAAACGCCGAGGGTCTCACGCACATTGTGGTCGGAAATGAGCACCCCGATCCCCCGGGACTTCAGCGCCGTAATGATCGATTGGATATCCATGACGGCGATGGGATCAATGCCGGCAAAGGGTTCATCGAGCAGGATAAAAACCGGTTCGATGACCAACGCTCGAGCGATCTCCAGCCGCCGCCGCTCTCCCCCGGAAAGGGCATAGCCATAGGACTTAGCGACATGGCCGAGGCGGAAATCCTCCAGCAATTCGGCAACACGCTCAATCCGCTGCGCCGACGTCAGGTCCAGGGTTTCCAAGATCGCCAGCAGATTCTGTTCCACGGTAAGCTTACGGAAGACCGAAGCTTCCTGGGGCAGATAGGAAATTCCGGCCCGCGCCCGCTGATACATAGGAAACTGGGTGATGTTGAGATCATCGAGAAAGACCTCTCCGCGGTCGGGCCTGACCAACCCCACCATCATGTAAAAGCAGGTGGTTTTACCGGCACCATTCGGCCCGAGCAGCCCGATGACCTCCCCGGAAAGGAGTTCCAAGTCGACATCGCGCACCACCTGTCGCCCGCGATAGGCTTTATTCAAGCCCCGAGCGTTCAGACGGCGGATCTTCACTTTTTCTCCCCTTGAGGATGGAAGACCGCGTTCACCCGGCCGCCTTCCTTGCCAGTGACCACACTACGCTCCTCGTTGAGGAAGACGGTAATCTCATCCCCCTGAACCGAATCCTTGCCCTGATGGACCTTGGGCGAACCGGTGAGGACAACCTTGCTTTCGCGATTGAAAAAAACCGCCTTGCCGCCGGTAGCGGTCCGTTCTCCCTGGACTATGCGCACGTTACCAACCGCCACGACTTGGTCGATATCCCTTTGCTTACCCGTGGAATAATGGATCGTCACTTCGTCGGCGTAGATGGTGGCATCTCCCTGCTTGGCGACGACGGTGCCGCTGAACTTGGCGCGTCCCGACGGGTCATCCCCCTCCAGCCGATCAGAGGTGATTTCAATCGGCTGAGAGTTATCGAAGTTCCCCAACGCCGAGGACTTTTCCTCGGCGCTAGCGACAGCGCCACAGCAGAGGAGAAACAAAGCCAATAGCAGGCTTTTGGTCGGAATGAATGATTTCATGGCTTGGCAACCTTTTGTATCCGCGCCTTAACCTGGCCGAGAACCTGGTAGGCATGCTTGTCCACGTCGAATTTCAGTCCCGTTCCGGTCAACTCCATTTCATCGGAGAGCATGCGGATGGGAGCATCGGTCGTGATCAATCGAGCCGCTTCGGAAAAATCGAGATAATCGGAGTAAAAAAAGTAACCTCGGACGCTCTCCACCACAACCTCTCCCCGGGCGGTAACTTCCTTGCTTTCCGTATGCAGTTCACCCGTTTGCGACTTAAGGGTGGCGATCTGCTCGCCCTGCTCGTCGAAAAAGGTCATGAAGACATCGCGAATCAGGGTAAATCCATCTTTGACACTATAATCCGCCGAATCGGCCAACAGGTGCCAGCGGCGCAAACCGTCGCGGGTTTCCGTATAATCGATCCCCTTGACTACGATATCGACATTCTGCGGTAAAGCCTCAATCAACTCTTCCGGCGCCCTTTCCCGGTAGTTCACGAGCACTATCACAAGCAGTACAGAAGACAGTACAGCGATGAACAAACCTAATAAATTTCGGGCGCTTATCTTGATTTTCATGACTGAAAGGCAGTATAGCATTTCACCAGAGAAGAGTAAAGACGAATCCTGGCTATTGGCACGAGAATTGAAAGAGAGTTCAGTTCTTACCGTCGACGAAGTACCGGGCGGTGATATGCTCCCAGGCGCCGGTTCCCTTTAACAGCAAATCACAGACTTCACGCACGGCCCCGCGTCCGCCCCGACGCCGGGCGACATAATCAACCAGGGGCTTGACCTCATCGATGGCATCGGCCACCGTCGCCGCAAAACCGACCCGGCGCAAAATCGGCAAATCGACGACGTCGTCGCCGACATAAGCCACTTGCGCGTCACTCAACCTCCGCTCCGCCAAAATCTGTTGATAGGGAATGAGTTTATCCAAAGCGCCCTGCTGCACAATCGTAATCCCCAGCTCGCGGGCCCGAACCTCTACCACCGCGGAGGTGCGGCCGGTGATGATGCCGACCTCGATGCCGGCCCGCTGGAGCATCTTGATGCCGTGACCATCCTTGACGTCGAAGGCCTTGGTTTCCACCCCGTGATGATCATAGATAATGCGCCCGTCAGTCAGCACGCCATCCACATCGAGCAGTAACAGCCTTATATCCCCGAGATTTTTCAGCATCAGACCACCCCCGCCTTGAGCAGATCATGGAGATGAAGAATCCCCACCGGCACGCGGCTTTCGTCCGACTCGAAGACAAATAAAGAGGTAATGGAGTATTGTTCCATCTTCTGCATCGCCTTGGCCGCCAGATTGGAACGCAAAATCCGTTTGGGATTCACCGCCATTAGATCGCAAATCGGTCGGTTCAGGGCATCCAGTCCGTTTTCGATGGAGCGACGCAGATCACCGTCGGTAAAGACTCCGACCAGTTCCCCCTGCTCATCGGCCACTCCGGTGATTCCCAACTTTTTACTGGTGATCTCGAAGAGCGCCTCCTTGAGCGGGACCTCCGGGCGCACCAGGGGAATCGCCTCACCGGCATGCATGAGATCCTCGACCCGCAGCAGCAAGCGCTTACCAAGAGCACCGCCGGGATGAAAGAGGGCGAAATCCTCCTCCTTGAAGCCGCGCCGTACCAGCAGGGCTACCGCCAGGGCATCGCCCATGGCGACCGTCGCCGTGGTGCTGGCGGTCGGGGCCAAACCGAGAGGGCAGGCCTCTTCCTTGACGGAAATGTCGAGCAGAACGTCGCCGGCTCGCGCCAGGGTACTGTTGGGTTTACCGGTCATGGCGATGAGCGGCAAACCCATGCGCTTGATCACCGGCAGGATGCGGGTAATCTCCTCGGTTTCCCCCGAGTTGGAGACCGCCATCACCACATCCCCCCGCATGAGCATGCCGAGATCGCCGTGAATCCCTTCCGCCGGATGAAGAAAGAGGGCCGGGGTTCCCGTCGACGCCATGGTCGCCGCGACCTTCTGGCAGATCAGGCCCGACTTGCCCATGCCAGTGATCACCACCCGCCCCTTGCAAGCCAGCATCATCTCCACCGCCACCACAAAACGTTCGTCGATGCGGTCGTGCAGGGCCAACACTGCCTCCGCCTCGATCTTAAGCACATGCTTGGCCGTGTCGATCATCTCATTCACGGGTCAATACCCCTTTACAATGGCGTCAATGGCGAGCATCTGTCGCAGCATGCCGGACAGATCGCCAAGGGGGAGGGAATTGGGACCATCGCAGAGGGCCTGATCGGGATTTTCGTGCACCTCCCAGAAGAGTCCGTCGATACCAGTCGCCACCGCCGCCCGCGATAAGGCACCGACGTACTGGCGCTGTCCGGCCGAAGCCGTGCCGGCACCGCCGGGCAACTGCACCGAATGAGTGGCGTCGAAAATCACCGGACAGCCGGTTTCGCGCATGATGACCAGCGAGCGCATGTCCGTCACCAGATTGTTGTAGCCAAAGGAGGCCCCTCGCTCGGTAAGCAGAATATTGCGATTGCCGCTGGCTTCGAGCTTGCCCACGGCATTTTTCATGTCCCAGGGGGCGAGAAACTGCCCCTTCTTCACATTGATGACTTTGCCGGTTTGCGCGGCCGCCACCAGCAGGTCGGTCTGCCGGCTCAAAAAAGCGGGGATCTGAATGATGTCAAGCACCTCGGCGGCAGGAGCAACCTGCGAGAGGTCGTGGACATCGGAAATGACCGGCAGCTCGAACTCGGACTTGACCCGCTGCAGGATCCGCAACCCCTCCTCCAGACCAGGGCCGCGAAAGGCGTTGACCGACGTCCGGTTAGCCTTATCATAAGAGGCCTTGAAAACCAGGCCGATCCCCAGGGAAGTCGTTAATTCCTTGAGATAGGCGGCGATGCGCAGGGTCAGATCTTCATTCTCAATGGCGCAGGGCCCGGCGATCAGTACCAGGGGGCGGTTACCGCCAAAAACGACATTACCGACATGGACTTCACGCACCACCTTGGGATTCTCCTCTTTGCTTGAGACAGGCGCCAACGAAAGACTCGAAAAGCGGGTGCGGCGTCATCGGCCGAGACCGGAATTCGGGATGAAACTGGCAGCCGAGAAACCAGGGATGATCGGCCAACTCGACGATCTCCACCAGGTCTGATTCGGGGTTGACCCCCGAAAGGATCAGTCCGCATTTTTTCAATTCCTTGCGGTAGGCGTTATTAAATTCATAACGGTGACGGTGGCGCTCGGAAATCTTCTTCTGCCCGTAAATCCGTCGCGCCAGGGTACCGTCGACGAGTTCACAGGGGTAGGCGCCGAGACGCATGGTACCGCCCTTGCTCTTGACCGTCTTCTGCCCCTCCATGATGTGGATGACCGGATTCTTCGCCCCCTCGCGAAACTCGGCGGAATAGGCATCCTCGATAGCGCAGACGTGGCGAGCGAACTCCACCACCGCCATCTGCATACCGAGACAAATGCCGAAAAAGGGGATTTTGTGCTGGCGGGCGTACTCGATGGCCGAGATCTTTCCTTCGCTCCCCCGTTCGCCGAAACCGCCGGGGACGAGAATCCCGTCGATCCCATCGAAAGCACCGTCGATGCCGTGCCGCTCCAGAGCCTCCGAATCGACATACTTGAGATTGACCCGGCAGTCGTTGGCAATGCCGCCGTGAATCAGCGCTTCGGCCAAAGACTTGTAGCTCTCGGTCAACTCGACATATTTGCCGACGATGGCGATGGTCGTCTCCGAAGCCGGCTCCTTGATGCGCTTGATGATCCTCTGCCATTCAGAAAGATCCGGGGTCTTGGTCCAGATGTTCAGGTAATCGACCAGGCGTTCGTCAAGGCCCTGCTCGTGGTAGGCCACCGGCACCTCGTAGATCGAACCGACATCCCGGGCGGTAATGACCGCCTCTTCCTTGACATTGCAAAAAAGGGCGATCTTGGCCTTCATCTCCCGGGGGATTTCCCGGTCACAACGGCAGAGGAGAATATCGGGCTGGATGCCGATTTCCCGGAGTTCTTTGACGCTGTGCTGGGTCGGCTTGGTCTTCAGCTCGCCGGCGGTGGGGATATAGGGAACCAGGGTCAGATGGATGTACAAGACATTCTCATGGCCCAGATCGGTGCGAAACTGGCGAATCGCCTCGAGAAAAGGAAGCGATTCGATGTCGCCGACGGTGCCGCCAACCTCGACGATGGCCAGATCGACCCCCTTGGCGTTGTCGAGGATCTTCGCCTTGATCTCGTTGGTGATATGCGGAATGACCTGCACCGTGCCACCGAGATAGTCCCCGCGCCGTTCCTTGCGGATGACCGAATCGTAGACCTGACCGGTGGTAAAATTCGACTTACGGGACAAAGTCGCGGTGGTGAAGCGCTCGTAGTGCCCCAGGTCGAGGTCGGTTTCCGCGCCGTCGTCGGTGACGAAGACTTCGCCGTGCTGAAAGGGGCTCATCGTGCCGGGATCGACGTTGATGTAGGGGTCGAGCTTCTGCATCGACACCCGCAAGCCCCGGGCTTCCAAAAGCGCGCCCATGGAAGCAGCGGCCAATCCTTTGCCAAGGGAGGAGACGACCCCTCCGGTGACGAATACGAACTTGGTTTTCATCCTGGCTCCTTTATCGATCTTGAAGGCGAAGAGCGCGCTCCAAGCTGCAAATCAAAGTGGCGATAGTACACTGCCGCCCACAAAAAGAAAACCCCAAATTCCCCCAGGCTAACCCGCTTCGCCTTGTGCCAGCAGATCCCGCACCCGTTCCAGATCCTCGGGGGTATCGACCCCCTGGGAGACCAGGTCGGTCGCCACCACCCGGATCCGGAAGCCATGCTCCAGAGCCCGCAACTGCTCCAGTTTTTCCGTGTTTTCCAGCGGCGTCGCCGGCAACTTAGGATAGGCGAGGAGAAATTCCTTGCGGTAAACATAGAGGCCGATGTGCTTATTGCCGCCGAGCAGGGCGAAATTCTCCGCCAGGGTCTCGGCATGGTCGCGAGGATGGGGGATGGGCGCCCGGGAAAAATAGAGGGCAAATCCCTGGCCGTCAACCACTACCTTGACCACGTTGGGGTTAAGGAACTCTGCTACTGAGGCCAGCGAGGTCATCAGCGTCCCCATGGGGATGGACGCATCCCGCACAAGGGGTGCCACCGCCAGGTCGATCATGCGCGGATCGATCAGGGGTTCGTCCCCCTGTACATTCACGACGATATCAGTCTCGATCCCCTCGGCGACCTCGGCCAACCGATCGGTGCCGGTGGGATGATCGGATCGGGTCATCCAGGCCTCGCCGCCAAAAGCGGAAACCGCCTCGAAGATGCGCGCGTCATCGGTGGCGACAATGACCCGGTCGACGCGGGTCGAGCGGAGGGTGCGCTCATAGACCCACTGGATCATCGGCTTGCCGAGAATCTCAGCCAGGGGTTTGCCGGGAAAACGGGTCGAGGCATAACGGGCGGGGATGATCGCGGTAACGCGCATGGGGGGAGCCTTTCAGAGCCGGGATGAAAAAGGCGAACGGACCGCCCGCAGAGTAAGAAAAAGCCTTGGGAAAGTCAAGGCGCGCCAACGCTCCCCTGCCCCGGCCAGGGCATGACTGGCACCGTGCTGATGCTGTTCTTTGGGCTGCCCTCGATAACCCGGTCACTGTAGGAGACATAGACCAGCACATTACGTTCGCGGTCGAAGAAACGAACAACATGCAACTCCTTGAAAAGCAAGCTGCGGCGCTCGTCGAAAACCTCTTCGCCATCCTTAAGTTCGCCGAGAAAACGGATCGGCCCAACCTGGCGACAGGCAATGGCGGCGTCGCTGACATCCTCGGCCACCCCAATGGCCCCCTTGACCCCGCCGGTCTGGGCCCGACTGATATGACAGGCCACCCCCTGGACTTTCGGATCGTCGAACCCGTCGATCACGATCTTGTCGTTCGGCCCCATCCAGCGGAAACGAGTACTGACCTCGCCGGTTACACCCCGATCCGGACGACTGAAAACCCAGACCCCGAACCCGACCAGCACCAACAGCAAAAACACGCCAAACAGCAAGGCCAGACGTTTCATCATTATCCTCCCAAAAGGTACGGCGTTAAAACTCGTGGCGCAGGCCTTGGCGGCAAAGACTCGATCGCCGTGTGCAGCCTCACCCTTTCATTTTTGTTTTGCAACAGTGTATGGTAAATGACAGGAATTGCGAGCGGGCGGCCCTGCCCCCACAAAATGAAAAGGTTCCAGGCCTCTTCTGCAACGGCCTGAAACCCTTCAATATTTTCTTGGTGCCCGGGACCGGGATCGAACCGGTACGATCTAGGATCGAGGGATTTTAAGTCTCTATCGACAATTTTTAATCGTTGATTTATGCATTTGTTTTCAATAGGTTTTTTTACCATTTTATAAATCATAAAAAATTCACGGATGCAAAATGGATGCACTTCTGTTATGTTGGTTGCCGGACAAGGAAACCCAAAACAGGGGGCAAAATTGGCGACGATCTATCAGCGGGCAAACGGAAAATGGACCGCTCAAGTCCGGCGAGGTGGGCGGCTGCACAGTAACACGTTCAGCACTCGGGCACTCGCCGAAAAATGGGCGCGGGGGGTGGAATCCGACATAGAGCGGGGCCGGATCACCGGCGAAGATGAAGCGGCCCGCCGGACCAAGGTAGCAGAGGCGGTGGAGCGGTATATTGGGGAGCGGATCGAGGGCCGGAGCCATGCCCGCCGGGACCAAAACCGGCTGAATGCACTGCTGACGGCTACGGGATGGGGAGCACTCCCCCTGCCCGCCCTGCGCCCTGCGGCCATATCCAACTACACCCGGGAGCGGACGGCGGCGGGATGCCGCCCCGACACGGTCCGGCTCGATCTGGCGGCGCTGTCGGCGGTCTATCAGCATGCGATCACGGAATGGGGAATGGATATAGACAATCCCTGTCGTCGCGTCCGCCGCCCGTCTCTGGCCGGAACGGGCCGGGATAGACGACTGAAACCCGGGGAATGGGAGCGGCTGATGGAAGCTGCCTCGGATGCATTCCGCCCCGTGCTGCAATGGGCTGTGGAAACGGCGATGAGGCGGGAAGAAATCGCCCGACTGACGTGGGAGCATGTCGACATGAAGCGGGGAACCGCGCACCTGCCCCAGACCAAAAACGGAGAAGCCCGGACGGTCCCGCTGTCCGTTGCGGCGCTCGATGTACTCAGGGGGCTACCTACCTATTCCCCGGAAGATAAAAACCGCTCAGGGGCCGTTTTCGGTGTCACGCCCGACCGGCTCACGAAATGGATGGCGGTGACTACGGTTAAAGCCGGGGTAGAGGATATGCGGTTTCATGACCTTCGCCACGAGGCGACCAGCAGGCTGTTCGAATTGGGGTTATTTAATGTCCTCGAAATTGCGAGGATAACCGGCCATAAAACGCTGTCGATGTTGTCGAGATACACTCATCTCGACCCCGCCACCTTGGCCCGGAAGCTGCGTGGGGAACCCTGACTGCTTATTATCACCGAAACCCTCCACAGATTCCCAAGCGAAAGCACCCAACTACGAATGGATTGTTTGTATTTCTTGATCTTATGATTTTATATTTTATGCCTAACGGTGAAGATAACCGGCGGCGGCCTGATGCAGGCATACCACCGAATTAAGCAATTTTACACAGACGTATTTTCCGTCAGGCTGATTGCATGGTTAGCAGGATTTTTGTTTATTGTGCTTTGCGTAACAACCTTTTGGTATCGACTGATAATGAAGATAATTGGTTCATGATGTCTAGTTTTCTTAATGTCAGATCAGCTCTGAACGCGTTGACGATTTCATTTATTTGTCTTTTGTTTTTTGAATATTGTTCAGGCTTCATTTGTAGAAATTTGAATACCTGTTTTGTTGAGTGTTCATCTAGCAATAATGCTTCAGCCAGGATTAAGTTTAATAATGCCGCCGCCTCTTTTTGGTAAACAAGATCTGATTTTGGTACGTCGACCGTATCGAGAGAAACGCCGAGTGTGTAAACCTTTGATATTTGGCCGGATAGTTTTCTATAGGCGGCAAGTCGTTGTTTGAATAATTCGCTTCTATTTTTGTCGGTTGCTACATACCATCCGGCAATAAACGCTCCGGCAACAGAAAATAAGACGCCAAGCGCAGAAATTATAGATAGAAAAATTTGCATTGTTTTTTCCTGCTAACGGATTTGCATAACCGGCAGTGCACTGTGGTCACAATTTAGTAACGACTTATTCGGGAACCGCCCCTGCTGAACCTGTCCGGTTAATGCTTTGGTTAGCGTCTTCTATTGGATTATTTTCAATAGTACGCAAGAAGTATTTCTTTGGAATTTCAATATTGTCTCCATTTATTTTAAATATGACAGTAACGTCACCAAGGACCGAAGGATTGGCACTTAGATAATTTGGGTCAATATTTGGGTCAAGTTGAAGTGGGACCCGTTTGTCAGAAACCTCAGGCACAACCGCGGCCCAACCCTTCTTTAAGCTATCAAGATCAGTCGCCCTTATAATTACATTTGTGCTTTTATAATCTCTGATAATTTCATCGGTAGCATCGGGGGGCACATAGCTTGGAAATGCTCGAATCGTTTCAGCGGTTAGCGCAGTTTGCGGGTCACCATCAAAGGTTATTGATGCCCTTTGATCCTTTTTTGCGGGCATGATCACTTTGATTGCATCTTGGGCCAACTCTTTTTTGCTTTTTACACTGGTTTCAATGATGGCCCGAAAATCATCCGGACTCATTTCAACCATGCCAGCACCAAGATTTATTATCACATTGTTGTTTGCCTCAATTGTAGTTTGATTTTTAGGATCTGATGGAATCTTGGAAAGGCCATAGGCTCCACCCATTAAAATTAATGCCAAGATAATTACAGAGAGGGTCTTGTTGTCTTGTTGAAGTTTTTCCATGCCTGTTTTCTTTCTTAGTTTTTTTATAAAATCATCTAAGGCACCTTGGTCACCAAAGAAAAACTTAACAATGAAATCTTCCAGAAGGCTCCCGGATTCAATTTTTTTTATGTAAACATCGACTTTGTCAATTTTTACTCCGGGGAAAAGCCTCTCGAGAACCTCAGGTGATGCTTTTATGACCCTTTCTAGGGCCATTAAAGACTCAGCTATCTCGGTCACCGGAATGGGATTTTCATTCGAATAAAATATTCGGTGACTAGTAGTAAGCTCCATTTTCTGATTCTCGCTTTTAATATTTAATTATTTTTGACGCTAACGGTATTAGATAAGCGGCGACGTCGCGCCGGTATGGGAACAACCGAAATTTTGCCTTTCGGGAAGCACCCAGCTATTTTTCGTCCGCCTTCATTTTATGGTTAGGCATTTTCGAATGTTCTTTCTGCTCTTTTCTCAATTTCTTTGAAAAATTCCCCTTGAGACATTTCGTAATCTTTTGTTTCGCTTCCACATTCGGTGCAAACAAATTTAAATCTTGGAACGATGTCATAAGCAGAGGTTTTTACTGGCTCCATGCGTAGCTTGCAGTTTTTACATTTCATTTTGTAATCTAAAAGATTTTTTGACCAAATATTATATTCGTATTCACATAAGCTATCGCCAAAATTCAAGACCCCACTTCTAGTACCTAGATCATAATCATTTTCTTTTCTTTTTATTCCTGTGCCCCATATTGCAAAAATAAGTGCCACCAAAAACAAAGTAGAAAAAACGAATATAACCCAAACAGGCAACATGACATTAATTTGCAAAATTTCTAGGGGTGAGAACATGTCGTAAATGTAAACAACGCCTGAAATGATTGCTATTGATATCAGTTTACTAGCAACAGGATCTTTCCAAATTTTTGCGAGCATCTTTCTTCCTTTTGATGCCTAACGGTAGTGATAAGCTGTGGCGCCGAGAACTTGCGTGTATCACTGCCTTATTCGTGAACAAAGGCGTTATATTCCATCCGCTTCATTATATGGTTAGAAATCATATTGCTTTATTGAGATCAACTGCAAAACCTGATTCACGTAGTTCTTTTGCTAATAAGAGGCGCCAAGCTCCGGCGTTGTCCATGCCAACATAAACAACACCAACAAAATCGGAGGGCAACTCAACCGAGCCTTTATGTAGGGCACATACTCGGTTACGACCTAGCCTTGCAACAAAATAACCAAGTTCTAAAATTACATTTTGTCGTGCTCTAGGATTTAAATTCTCCTTTGCAGTAGCAACACTACCCACATCGTCTGGAGTTAGTAAAACCACTGCAAAGTCAACATGTGAGTTTTTTTCCAACTTTTCGATAACTGTTCTGCCGCCACTTGCTTGTTCATGTAGAATGATGGGAGTAATTCCAAGTTGTTCCAGAAACCGAGCCACTGCTTCACGTGCGCCCTCGTCGTGCCCATGGACAATGAATGCTTTATTTGTATGAATTTTTTGGGTAGCAGTCGGTGGGTTTGATGTAATGCCTTTAACTTGTGGTATTAATTCAAGGCGCTCACTAATTGATTCAAGAGTGTGTATTTTTTCGTTGATGTCAGTCGCAAGATCCCTTGCTTCTTCCCCCAAGCTTGGTTCATCGCCAAAACCAATATATGAAGAGCCAAGACAACTACTATATTCTTCCGACAGACTATTATTGGTAAATAATCGCTTTAAAAGTTCTACGTTATAATCTGACCATTTATAATACTCTTTTTTTACGGCTTCATAATTCTCCCAATTATTGATTTTTTTTGTTAAAAGTTCTTTTCCCTTGTTGATCCTATCTTGGATTTTTTCCTCTGCATCGTTTTTCGAAACAGCTAATTCTAATACTGGCTCTACTGCAACCTGCTGTGAAGGTTTTTTTGGCATGGTTTTCTCCATTAATATCAATATTTCTAACGTCTTTGGGTCAGTGGTGGCGACACGCAGATTTGCTCAGTAAAAATTACACGCGAACCACCAGCGGTTGTTCCATCCACTGTACCCTTGGGTTAGCGAATGCCCTTTTTATCGAATAAAGTAACCCGCCACCTGCCACTGCCCGCCGATCTGGCTCATCGTTACCGTTTCAATGGAGGCTTTTTTCTTCTCAAAAACAGTGTCGAATTGAAGAACAAAATACTCGCCATCAGGCGCGCCAGGCAGCGAGGTTGCGTGCCGGGCTGACTTGATCGCTCTTTTCTCGGCCGCACCAAAAAGGGGCCGAACATTTTGAAGCTGCTCGGCCCATTGCTTTTGGGAAACCTGGGATTTGAAGAAGGGGGCTGTCTGATGCCAGCTTTCTTGATATTGCCCGGAATCAATTAATTGAAGGAAATGCTTGGCGGCATCAATCGCAGCCTTTTCCTCTGATTTTTCAGCTAATGCAGAAAAGGGGGAAAATAAAAGCAACCACAGGATAAATGTTCTTAAAATGATGCTCTTTTGTGAATCTAGGTTTTTCATCGGTGTGCCTTTTTAGGTTTTGATATGTCTCGCTAAGCATCTAATTATGCAACATGCAGTTTTTTTCCAAAAACGGCTATCGCGCCATAAATTTCTATTGAAAATTGCCTAAAAATACAGCAAAGCAAACCTTATCCCCCTGGATTCTGCGGTTATAATCCGCCAATTGTGGTCTTATGCTGCATGCGACATAATAACGGCGGGTCATTATACTGAACGAATTCCACCTCGGCGCATGTGACCACCTAGCTACTCCAATTACGCAAAAAGCCGCCTTCCGGTATACACCCGGAACTGGCGGCCTATGGGTCTGCATCTTCTCACATAACCCCTCCACGAAAACCAACTTACTAAAAAATCATTACATCCTGGTTTTTATAACCCTTTCCTTAGATACTGTCAATTTCCTACACCAGTGGGCATGAATAATCACCTGACAAACCCGGAAGAGCACCGCGCATGGCGGTGCGAAAACCCAACAAATACCGGGTCCTGCCTTTCTCCCTTTTTTGTGCCGGGCTTTACCGTTTCGCCGCTTTTTGGCGAAACGCCGAAGCGGGCCAACAAGCCCGCTAGACAGAAAACCCAGCCCAACCCGGAAGAGCACCGCGCATGGCGGTGCGAAGACCCAACAAATCCCGGGTCCTGCCTTTCCCCCTTTTCCTTGCCGAGCTTTTCCACTCAGCCCGCTTTTTGGGCTGAGTGCCGAGCGGGCCTCAAGCCCGCGCTTTTAGCCGAAAACCCAAATTTGCCTCCTGTGCCGTTTTTTCAGAAAAACCCATACAGGGGTTTGGTTTTGCGCTAAAAATCGATTACAGGGGTGTTTCCGTTCGTTTTTGGTTATTTCACAACAGAGAGATGCACACCTTTTTTCTTCGCTTCTTGGCGTTTCACTTCCCGGCGCTTCTCCGTCGCCCCCTGCTGCAAGGTTCCTTTCCACGCCGTGGCGGGGTTGAAACGGTAAGTGCATACCACGCCCACTCTCGGACCCTTGGCGAGAATTTCCAACTGGAGCAGTTTTTCCAGCGACCTGCCCACATGCTGCCTAGGCATTTTTAACATCCGTCCGATTTCGGACTGATTGACCGCCACGCTGTTCTCCTGGTCCAAATAGGCTAACAGCAAGAGAAAAACCCGGTAATCCGCACCCTTCAAATTGCCGTCCATTGCCAGTTGTGCAACGCTCATAGGACTCACTCCTTGCCACATTACGACCCATGCCTCGCCGGTCCGCTTCTCTTCCTTGACCACTAGCCGCGCCTGAACGGTTTTCGTCCGCGTCTTGCCGGTTTCCGTGTCGATAGTGGTTTGCTTGATTTCGTGAAAGACGTCTTTCCCGCGATTCTTCTTCCCAAGCTCGCCGTCGTCCGTCGAACTCACCAGCCCGCCGTTTGCCGCTTTCCGCTTCATCACCCAAGTCTCCTTTTTTGAGGAAGTGCACCACCTATGGTGACAAAGTAACCACCAGTGGTGACAGATGTCAAGTTTTTTTTCAGGGTTTTCAACTGTTTGAGTGCGTAAGCACGAGTGTATCAGTTCAAAAACTTTATATTTTCTTTTGTTACTTTTCTTTTTTTGCTCCAATTTTAATGTTCGTTCCTATTGCCCGAAAGTCCCCCACGGACCACCACCCAAAGCAACACCGACACCTTCAAAGCCCGGCTTTCGCATTGCCGGCCCGCCGGGGCCGGCGAACGTGCCGCCTCCTCATCGAACAATCAGACCGCGAATGTCCGCCCGCAACGGAAAAGGAAACCAAGGCCCCCGGTCCTCGTCGCTCACTCGGATGTTGATTTGTGCCAGCAATTCGCTGGCTCGTCGGTTTTGGGTGCCAGTGTTTTGCTGGCAATGGGGTTTCTGGGTGCCAGCTATTCGCTGGCATTTCGTTTTTTGGTGCCAGTGATTTGCTGGCGGGGGCTGTCTCTGGTGCCAGTCATTCGCTGGCACGGACAACCGGGGCGGGACTTGCTGGCGAAACGCTGGCAAGCGGGGTGCTGGCAACTGCTGGCAAGTGCTGGCCCCCGTGGTTGCTGGCGGCTGGCCTTTGGCTGGCGGTTTGGGTGCTGGCAATCGGTTTTTGTGCCAGCGAAACGCTGGCGAATCCCTGAAATCCTGCCAGCGAAACGCTGCAAGCCGTGGAACCTGCCAGCGAAACGCTGCTTTGGGGTGCTGGCAACTGCTGGCAAGTGCTGGCCCCCGTTTTTAGCGGGGTGCTGGCGTTTTGCTGGCGGGGGGTGCCAGCGGGGGGCGGTCGCTGCGCTGGCAACTGCTGGCAACTGCTGGCCCCGGTAGTTGGTGCTATTCGGTTTTCAGAGAACCCGGGAACGCTGGGGGGCCAATCACCATAGGTGAGTCGGGTGTGCAGTTTCAACCCCATGGTTTCCTTCCCTTCAATCAGTCGGCATGGGTCCCGGCCTTCGGCCCCCCATACCGCCTGATTTTCGGGGGGCATGGCGGGCTTGTCGGCCCGCCTCGGCACCTCCCCTGCGCATCGCTTTATGCGATGCTTCGAGGTGGTGAAAATCTTCGGCACAAAAAAGGGGTTGGGGCTGATTGTGGGTTTCCCGGTCTGGTGCCGTTGTCGATAATCGTGATATTCTGCAAAAGTCAAAAAACCGGAAAACCGACAAAAGCGGAAAAGGCCGAAAGCCCGAAAACCTTGAAAAGCAAAAAACGGGGAAAGGCCTGAAAAGCGGAAAGGCGATTTTAGCGGGCGGGCATGGCGGGCTTATTGGCCCGCTTCGGCGTTTCGCCAAAAAGCGGCGAAACGGTAAAGCCCGGCAAGAAAAAGAGGGTTGCGGCTGGGTTGGTCTTCCCGGTCTGGTGCTAGGCCGGGACGATCTACCGCCGCCTGTTCGCCCCGGCGCCCGCTTCGCGCTGGCCGTGGCGGGCGGAACCCGGCGCGGGACCGCCTGCGGCCTGCCCGCCACCTGTTCGGGGGTGGTGGATGCCAGAAAAGACGGGCAATAGGAAAGAAAAGGGGTCCGCTGCCTGTCCGGGGGTGGTGGATGCAGTGCGGATGCACTCGGGGGCGTGGGCCTCGAAATACTGGCGGTATGCGGACGAAATATGGATGCAATACGGATGCAGTTAGGGTGCAAAAATGGTGAAAAATTCACGCCTGGGGGCTGGAAAAGGAAAAGGGCCTCAACGGTGTAATCCATTGAAACCCTTTATCTTTTTCGTGGTGCCCGGGACCGGGATCGAACCGGTACGATCTAGGATCGAGGGATTTTAAGTCCCTTGCGTCTGCCAGTTCCGCCACCCGGGCGTAAGTGTTGCCTTTTTTAGACGATTTGACCTGAGAGTGTCAACGGAAAAGCCTTAAACCTGCGGATTGACCATTTCTGGAGGAACGATGAGCGAGCATCTGGCCTGCCCCGAATGCGGTGCGAAAGTGAAATCTTACCGGAATCCTTTTCCCACGGTCGATGTCATCATCCGTGTGGGGGACAAAATCGTCCTGATCGAACGCCGCAACGAACCGAAGGGCTGGGCGCTGCCAGGGGGCTTTGTCGATTACGGCGAAAGCCTGGAAGAGGCCGCCCGGCGCGAGGCGTTGGAGGAAACCGGGCTGGCTCTGCGCGACCTGCGCCAGTTCGGCGCCTATTCCGATCCCGGGCGCGACCCGCGCCAGCACAACATTTCGGTCGTCTTTACCGCCGAGGGGATCGGCAATCCGCAGGGGAGTGACGATGCGGCGCGGGCGAGGCTTTTTGCGTTCGATGCCCTTCCCTCTCCCTTATGTTTCGACCACCAGCGGATTCTCGACGATTATCGCGCGGGAAAACCACCGATGGCGCGGACCTCGGAGCGCGGCTAACCGCCCCAGAAGTGAAGTTCCGGCTCTTCGTCGAGAAGATGATGCCGGGCGCAGAGATGAAAGTAGAGACGCAACCCCTCCAGGTGCGCCTCGCCCAACTCGTAGGACATGCAGTTCCAGTAATCGACGAGTCCCCCCTCCCCCATCCATTCCCGCTCCGGGGTCGCCTTGGCCAGGTTTTCCAAAGAGGCGAAGGCCCGTTCGCGCGAGCATTTGAGCTGCCCGTGCAGAGTGCGCACCGCATCGGCCTTTTCCCGCGCTGCCTGCCGCCGCAGAATCCACAGGGCGAAAACGAAGGGCAAGCCGGTATGCTGCAACCAGAGTTCGGCCAGGTCGTAGATATAGGGGGCGGCCTTTTCCTGGGCCGACTTCAATGCCCGGTCACCGATAAGCAGGGCGCTGCCTCCTTCGGCCATGACCGCCTCGACCGGGCCTGCGGGCACGGCGCAGCGGACATCCCGAAGATCATAGAATTCCTTCAGGATAATCTTGAGCAGATTGACCGAAGTCGCCGAGTCGCCGGTGAGGGCGATATGGTCACCGTCCAACGTCTCGATGGGGCGGCCGGAAAAAAGCAGCACGCTCCGCACCGGCCCGCAAGCACTGATGGAGAGTTCGGGAAAAAGCAGATATTCCCGCCAGTTGCGGGCGTACTCGAAGGAAGATGAGGGGCTGAGGTCAACCCCGCCTTCGGCCAGCAACCGGTTGAGATGGGAAGGAACACCGTCGACAATGGTGCCGTCAAAGCCGCACTCGGGTAGGTAATGAAAAAACGGGGCGCAGTTGATGTACTTGATGTGACCGACGACCAGACTCATGGCTTTTCCATCTCCAGCAAAGGCCGCTCCCGCTCGGGATCGGGCAAGCCAGCAAGGCGGATCCCCTGGGATTCCAGCAACATGCCCGTCACCCGCAGATATTCCGTGACGGCGCGGTTGTAATCGGCCAAAGAGGCGATCTGATCGGTGCGGGCCAGGGCCAGATCCTCCTCCCCTTCAAGCACATCGCGAGTGGTTGCCAAACCGACATCCTTACGCTTGATCAACGTCCGCAGCTTTTCCTCGGCCAGATCGCGTCCGCGATTGGCCACCTCAATCTTCTTCCGATTGACCTCGATCTGCCGCGCCGCCACGCGCACTTCGGTGCGAACCTCCTCACGCAGCTGCTGCCAGCGGGCATACTCCCCCTTCATCAGCAGTTCGGTCCGGGCCAACTCGTTACGAGCCTGTCGATTGCCCAAGGGGTAACTGAGGGTGAGGCCGATCTGCCAGTTGTTCAAATCATCCTGTTCGATACTGGAAAGATTATCCTGGTAGTCTTCGGCCAAACCCTTGCGTCCGTAACCGGCGCCGAGATCGAGACCCGGCAACAACTGGTTGCGGCTGACCTTCCGCTCGATCTCCAGCCGCTCAATGCGCCGCAGTCGCTGCTGCAGATCGGGCCGACGGGAGAGAGCCGACTGGAAGCCGACCTCTTCATTGACAGAAAGCTCAGTCGTTTCGAGTTCTTCGTCGGCGATCTCGACCCCTTCCGGCAGATTGAGCAGCACCGCCAACTGGTCGAGGGCATCCCGATAGACACGCTGGGCTTCGAGGAGATCGCGCTCGCGCTGAGTCAGTCCGACTTCGGCTTCGAGATTTTCGATGGGGGGCAGCACCCCGGCCTCGACCCGGGCGCGGTTTTCCGCGAGAATCTTTTCCGCCAGAGCGACCGAGGTCTCCCGGTATTTGAGGTTGTCCCGATAACGCAGCACATCGTAGTAGCCGTCCCGCACCTGGGAAAGGAGGGTGAAGGCCTGGGAACGAACCTCCTGCACCGCCACCTGACGGTCCTGCACGGCATAGAGGATAGCCTGCTCGGTGACGGCCCGGCCGAAGCCCTTGAGCAGGGGCTGGGTCAGGCCGATATAGGCCTGGCTGCGCCAAGACGGGTTGATCGCCGGACTGGGTCCGGCGGCGATGCGGGAGCGGGTGTTGTCGAGCCCGACGGTCACTTCACCACCGCTGGGCAAAAGCTGCGCCAGGGACAGATCGAAGACCCGGGATTCGGCGACGGTCTTGGGAAGCTCAAAGGAACCACCGCCGGTGGGATAGCTGCTCAGATCCCGACTCTCGGCCTCGGTAAAGCTCGCCGCAGCGCGCGGGTCGTAGATGCCATAGCCTCTGCGCACCAGCGCTTCACTGGCGCGGGCATCGAAATCCGTCGCCTTGAGATTGAGATTGCGCTCCAAAGCCAGTCGCTGCGCCGCGACGAGATCGACGCGCTGAGCGGCGTCAATCTCGTTCGCCCAGATCATGGCCGGCAGCAACGCGGTAAAAAGCCATCGTTTCATGCTCATATCCCCAGTTATTATGCGAAGAACCGTTAATCTACACCCCACCCAATGAAAAAACAACCGTTCACAACAGCTTCAGCGACAGGATGCCTCATCGCCCTGGCCCAGACACCCGCCAGGTCCAGTCCGGGTTGTCGTAGCGTTCTTTCCTCAGATCCTCGGCCAAGGACCATTCCTCAGGGCACACGGGCTCTTCGTGCATGGCGACCCCCAGACCATCAGCGAAAACCTCTCGCAAGCGTTCTTCCACGTCGTCGATCGAAAGGGAACAGGGCAGATAGCGATTGAGCCAGCCAACTCGCTGCCGCAGCCGCCCTACCCCCGCCTCAAACGAAATCGAGTCGACGGGTTGCGGATTCAGCACTTGAAAAAGCCGACGGGGATCGAGTTCCAGGGGGATCGAACCCTGCTGCAGAAAAAAATCCCCCCGACGCTTCTGAGCACTACCGGCGATCTTCTGACCCTGGCAAAGGAGTTCGTACCCGGCGGCAGCCTCGAAACAGGCCGCGGGCAAAGCCCGCTCACGCCCTTCGCGCCGTGCCGGAGCCAGCTCTGCCGCCAGCCCAAGGGAACAGAGGGCTGCGCGCAAGACCTCAGCGATTTTGCGATAACTCTCCTCAACCCGAACGGGAAAACCCTGTCCGCCGCCGGCGATCACCGCGTAAGTCACCTCTTCACCATGGAGAACCGCCCGCCCGCCGGTGAGGCGGCGGACGATATCGATGCCGGAGGAATGGCAAAAGGCGCGGTCAACCACCTCGTTGCGCTGGAAATAGCCGAGACTGACGGACTCCGGTCGCCAGCGATAAAGACGCAGCACCGGCCGCGAGCGCCCGGCCGCGACTTCTTGCAGCAGCACCTCGTCCAAAGCCATGTTCATCCCCCCCGGCAAGGGGCCGGTGCGCACCAGGCGCCAACGATTATCGACCATGCTCCATCCGTCGTCGTCATGAAACGGCAAGGGCCGGGAAAAATCCCGGCCCCGCGTTTTTATGGAATCATCATCAACTTCTCAGAGCACCAGTCGCTCCAGGAAGCCCGTATCCACATTTCCTTCGATGAAATCCTTGTTGTCCATGATCTTCTGATGAAAGGCGATGGTCGTCTTGATCCCTTCGATGATGTATTCATCCAGGGCCCGGGCCATGCGCCGGATCGCCTCTTCGCGGGTATCGGCATGAACAATGAGCTTGGCGATCATCGAATCGTAATGGGGCAGCACCGTGTATTGATCGTAGACCGCGCTGTCAACCCGCACCCCCAGACCGCCCGGGGGATGATAACCGTCGATCTTGCCCGGGGAAGGCGTGAACTTGAAAGGATGTTCGGCGTTGATCCGACACTCGATGGCGTGGCCGGTGATCTTGATGTCTTCCTGCTTGAAGCGCAGGGGAATCCCGGCGGCGCTGCGAATTTGCTCCTTAATGATGTCGACACCGGTGATCATCTCGGTCACCGGATGCTCGACCTGAACCCGGGTATTCATCTCCATGAAGTAGAAATTTCCCTGCTGGTCGAGGAGAAACTCCATCGTCCCGACGCTGGTGTAACCGACCGCCTTCGCCGCCGCCACCGCGCACTCCCCCATTTTCTTGCGGGTTTCCGGATCCAGGACCGGACAGGGCGCTTCTTCGATCAGCTTCTGATGACGACGCTGGATGGAACAATCGCGCTCACCAAGATGGATGACGTTGCCATGCTTGTCGGCCATGATCTGGATTTCAACATGGCGGGGACGTTCGCAGAATTTCTCGATGTAGACCTCGGGATTGCCAAATCCGGCCTGGGCCTCGGACCGAGCGGCAGCGAAGGCATTGGGCAGGGAAGCGGGCGAATGGACCACCTTCATCCCTCGCCCACCGCCGCCAGCGGTGGCCTTGATGATGACCGGATAGCCGATTTCGGCGGCGACACGCTTGGCTTCCTCCGGCGAATGAACCCCCTCCTTGGTTCCGGGGAGAATCGGCACCCCGGCCTTGGTCACGGTCTGGCGGGCACTGATCTTGTCTCCCATCAGACGCATGTTTTCCGGGGTCGGACCGATGAAGGTCAGTCCGCAGTTAGCGCAAATCTCGGCGAATTCGGCATTTTCCGAAAGAAAGCCGTAACCGGGATGTATAGCGTCGGCATCGGTTACCTCAGCGGCACTGATGATCGACTTCATGTTGAGATAACTCTTGGCACTTGGCGCCGGCCCGATGCAGATACTCTCGTCGGCCAACTTGACGTGCAACGCCTCGCTGTCCGCATCGGAATGCACCGCCACGGTCTTGATGCCGAGTTCCTTGCACGCACGAATGATGCGTAAGGCAATCTCGCCGCGGTTGGCTATGAGAATTTTATGGAACATGTCGGACTCCAGTGATCGAAAGAGAAGGATTGCGGATGACGACGGACCTCGACGAGGTCCGCCACTCGTCACGAATCACTGGGCCTAGAGACGCTCGACAATGAAGAGCGGCTCACCGAATTCGACCGGCTTCGCATTTTCCTTGCAGATTTCCACAACCTTGCAGCGGAACTCGGCTTCAATTTCATTCATCAGTTTCATCGCTTCGACGATGCAGAAAATCTGCCCCTTCTCGACGACCGAACCGACTTCGACATAAGAGGGGGATTCAGGAGAAGGCGCCCGGTAGAAGGTACCGACGATGGGCGAAGTGATGGTTTCTCCCTTGCTGACGGCCGGGGCAGCGTCAGCCGCCGCAGGGGCGGGGGCGGCAGGGGCAGCTGCGGCCGCGACCGGCGGCGCGGCCATGACCGGTTGCGCCAGGTACTGCTGGGGCGCGGCCATTTGCACGATCTCAGTTTCCTTGCCGCGCTTGATGACGATCTTCTCGTCCGCGTTTTCCATTTCGAATTCGGTGATGTCGGTCTCTGTCACCATCTTGATCAGAACTTTAAGGTCTTTGATATCCATTGAACGCTGCCTCCTGATGTTTTGTTTTTTTTGTTCCCGGGGCCAGGACGAAAAACCCTTTTCCCGTCATCCCTCCGGTTATTTTGGAGAGACTTACAGGCCTTTGGGAATGCGGGTCAACCGCCGACAGCCTTCGGCGGTCACCTGTACCGTATCCTCGATGCGTACTCCACCCAGCTCGGGGATATAGATACCGGGTTCGATAGTGATCACCATGCCGGCTTCCGCCGTCTCTTCCGAGCGGGGAGAAACCGAGGGGAATTCATGAACTTCCAAGCCAAGGCCATGACCGGTGCCATGCCCGAAATAATCGCCGAAACCCCGTTCAACGATGGTGTCGCGGGCAGCCTGGTCGATGGCGCGCAAGGGCGCGCCGGGTCGAACTGCCGCCATCGCCCGACGTTGGGCTTCGAGGACCACGGCATGAATTTCAAGCAGGCGTTCCGGCACCTGCCCCAAGGCCAGGGTAACGGTCTCATCCGAATGGTAGCCGCGATAACGGCAGCCAAAATCGATGGTGACCAACTCCCCTTCCGCCAGACACTTGTCCGAAGCGATGCCATGCGGCAAGGCTCCACGCACTCCGGAAGCGACGATGATATCGAAAGCCTTCTCCTCGGCGCCGCGCTTCTTGAAGGCGAACTCCAGGGCCAGGGCTATCTCACGCTCAACGACCCCGGGACGGATCAGGGGCAGAACTTCGGCGAAACACTCGGCGTTTAGGGCGGCTGCCGCCTCCATGCAGGCGATTTCCTCGGCATCCTTGACCGCGCGCAGGGCTTTGATCGCCCCGGTCACGGGTACCCATTGCTGATTTTCCGCCGACTTGCCGCGCAACTCTTCGACCGCGGCATAACTCAGATGCTCCGCTTCAAAACCGGCCCTCACCACGCCCTTGGCGGCGAGGAGTTCCTGCACGCCCTCCCACTTGCTCCGATATTCCCGGATCTCATCAGCCTGGACCTGTTCCTTGGCCTGGGTGACATAACGGGAATCGGTGAGAAAGATCGCTTCCCGCCCGATCACCACCAGAACCCCGTCCGAGCCGGTAAAACCGCAGAGATAACGGATGTTCGGCAAATGAGTGAAGACCATCCCGTCGATTTCGAGTGGGATGAGCGCTTCCCCCGCACGGATGACCCTTGTATTTACCATAACGCTATTTTACGTACAATAATTATTGTTTTAATTTTACTGAAAGAGCGCGCAGGGCCAGTTCGTAACCGATAGGACCAAAACCGCAGATTTGGCCGAGCGCGACCGGGGCGATGTAGGAATGTTGACGGAAAGTTTCACGGGCGTGAATGTTGGACAGGTGGACTTCAACGGTAGGAATCGCGACGGCGGAAAGGGCATCCCGCAACGAAACGCTGGTGTGGGTCAGCCCGCCGGGATTGAGGATGAGACCGGCGACCCCATCCCGCCACGCCTGGTGGATACGGTCGATGAGGGCGCCTTCGTGGTTGGATTGAAAAAACTCCAGGCTCAGACCCAACTCCTCGGCCAATCCGGAAAGTTCGGCATGGATGTCGTCGAGAGTGCGCGCACCATAGATGCCGGGTTCCCGTGTCCCGAGCATATTCAGGTTGGGCCCTTGCAGGACCAGCACCTTGTGCCTCACGCCAAGGCTTCCTTGAGGTTGCCTGCTTCCCGCAGCAGCAGATAGCGCCCCTTGCCGAAATTGCCATCCCCTTGCAGGGTCAGGGCGACAAAATAATCATCGGTCATGATCCGTACCAGCAGATAGAAACGTTCGGTACGAATACTGACCTCTTCCATCCCACCGAGGTGGAGGATTTCGGCGGCCTTTTTGATTTCTTTGAGGATGTTGGCATATTCGACAGCGACCAGATTCAGATCGAGCCCGGCGTCGGGACGAAAATATTGCTCGATGGAAATCCCGTCGTAACCCATCAACACCGCGCCGATACCACCGGGAGTTTCATCGACAATCCGATGAAGAATCGAATTAAACATGGGCAGCCCTCCTTCTGCGAATAGCATCCAGCCAAGAGGATAAAACCTCAGGAACGGCACGCTCACCCCGAATGGTGGCCAATCCTGGCTCGACCGTGCCGGTATCTTCCGTCAGCACGGAGAAAGCGGGTTCCGCTTCCAGCGCCGGCGAAACCGCCGACACTTCATCCGGCGAAGACTCCGCGAGAAACTCGCCGGCCGGTAAAGAGTCTTCGGAGGAGAGCACCTCTTCCGCAGGCGCTGTCTCTTCGACGGACTCGCTCGCCAACAGCGTTTCATCCCCCAAGGCCGGAACCTCTTGCCCATCGATCTGCTGCTTGAGCAGAATAAGCTTCTGCCGCAGCTGGTCGTTATGGGGTTCGAGCTTGAGGAGATCGCGATAGACCTTGAGCGCCTTTTGCGGCAGCCCCTGGCGGATGTAGATCTCCGCGAGGGTCGCGGTGGCGATCGGCTCAACGCCTTTGCCGGCAAGGGAAGGCGCGGAAACCGTCTCCTGAACCTCGTCAATCTCGAACGATGGGGCCGGCGTCGAAACCGGCGGCTCTGGAGATGGTGAGGCTGCCGGTGCGGCGGCGACCAGTTGCGAGGGGGCCACGGCGGCGACGAGTTTGAGGACCTCGGGATCGTTCCCCTTGATCGCCTTGGCCTGTTCCAGCAACTCCCGCGCCCCGGCTGAATCCTGGCGGGTCATCTTTACTTTCGCCAGTTCCTTGAGCGCCGGCAGGTGACGGTTATCGAGAATCAGCGCCTTTTCAAACTCACCGATCGCCTGATCCTCCAGGCCTTGCGCGGCAAAAGCGCTCCCCAGGGCGACATAACCGGCAGCGAAGGCGGGATTGTCCATAATCCCCTGCTGCGCCACCGCGACCGCCTCATCGAGCATATCCATCTGCCGATAAGCTTCGCTCAAGGGGACGAAAATCGTCGAATAGGGATCTTTCGCAAGCAGTTCGGTATAAGCGGCGATTTTTCCGAGGAGGGAACCCGGTGTGGCATGCTGGGGCATCAGATCACCTGGTTTGAGAAAGGATTTGGGAAAAGAGACGTTGTGGCTCGGCAATATCGTGCAGTCCGCAATCGCCGATGCCGTGATTCAAGACGAAGCGCAGCTTGCCGTCGTGAACCTTTTTATCCCGACCCATGGCGGCGAGATAGGCGTCAAGCGAGTGCGCCGGCGGATCGAGCGGCAGGTCGAAGCCGGACATGAGCGAACGGATTTGATCGACATCCGCTTCCGAACCGAAACCGAGCAGCCGGGAAAGCTCGGCGGCGACGCCCATACCGATGGCCACCGCCTCACCGTGGGAGTAAGCACCATAGCCGGAAAGGGTCTCGACCGCGTGGCCGAAGGTGTGTCCGAAATTGAGAATCGCCCTTACGGAGCTTTCTTTTTCATCCTCTTCTACAACATCCGCCTTAATTTGGCAAGAGCTCTTTACCGCGTAAATCAGCGCATCCGGGCGCAATTCCAGCAGTTCTGTCCGATGCTTAGCCAACCAGGCAAAGAACTCCCGATCCCTGATCACACCATACTTAATCACTTCGGCCATGCCCGCCGCGAACTCCCGAGCAGGGAGGGTTTTCAAGGTCGCCACATCGATATGCACATGCCGGGGCTGGTAAAAGGCGCCGATCATGTTCTTCCCCAGGGGATGGTTGACCGCCGTCTTTCCGCCGACGGAACTGTCGACCTGGGAAAGCAGGGTCGTGGGGATCTGGGCGAAGGGAATGCCGCGCACGTAGGTGGCGGCGGCGAAACCGGTCATATCGCCGATCACCCCGCCCCCCAGGGCCAAGAGGCCGCTGTGCCGGTCAAACCCGCCAGTGAGCAGGCTATCATAGATCTTTTCCAGATACTGCAGGGTTTTGTACTGCTCGCCATCGGGGAGTTCGATCACCGTGGGACGATAGCCGCCCCCTTCGAGGAGGCGCAAAACCCGCTCGCCGTAGTGGCCGAAAACCGTCGGATTGGTGACGACGGCCACCCGCCGGGGAAAGGCTACGGCATCGAGCGCCTCGGCCAAACGATCGAGGATACCTTCGCCGATCCAGATCGGGTAGCTGCGTTCACCAAGGCCTACCGTCAAAGATTCCATCGTCTATGCCTTCTCCCAATAGAGCTTGCGCAAAATGTCCCGGGCGATGGACGCGGGCGTCCCCCCTTCCCCGTCGATGACCAGATCGGCCTCTTCGTAAAGAGGCAAGCGCTGTTCAAAAAGAGCCTGCAAGCGCACGCGATCCCTGGCCAGAGGCCGGCCCTGGCCGGAGCCGATGCGAAGCAGGACGGTCTCCCAGGAAACCCGCAAATAGACTACGCGACCGAGGCGGCGCAAGAGGGGCCAGTTTTCGGCGCGGCCGGTCACCCCGCCCCCCGTCGCCAGAATCAGCGGCGCTTGATCAAGCAGACCGCGCAGCGCCTCGGTTTCGCTCTGGCGAAAAGCCTCTTCTCCGGAATGCTCAAAAATTTCGGGGATGGTCCGGCCACTGCGACGTTCGATTTCCTGGTCGAGATCGATCACCGGTAGCCGGCAGGAATGTCCCAACTCGGCCGCCACCGTACTTTTGCCGGCGCCCATAAAGCCGATGAGGACGATGCCGTTTTTACAGGGATTGGACATGGCGACGATGCCCCTCAAGATGGGCCTGAATCTCTTCCAGGGAATCGCCGCCGAACTTCTCCAGCAGCGCCTCGGCCAGGGTGATCGCCACCGCCGCTTCGGCCACCACCGCCGCCGCCGGAACGGCGCAGACATCGGAGCGCTCTACCGTCGCCTTGAACGGTTGTTTGGTCCGTACATCCACCGTCTCCAAAGGCGTATAGAGGGTGGGGATCGGCTTCATGGCGCCGCGCACGATGATCGCCTCGCCGTTGGTCATCCCCCCTTCCAGCCCCCCCGCGCGATTACTCTTGCGGTAAAAGGCGCCGTCGCCATAGGCGATTTCGTCATGGACCTGCGACCCGGAACGGCGGGCGGCCTCGAAGCCGAGGCCGATCTCAACTCCCTTGAAGGCCTGAATGCTCATGACCGCCGCCGCCAGACGCCCGTCCAGGCGACGATCCCAATGGACATAACTGCCCAGACCAACCGGCGCGCCAAGGACCACCACCTCGACCACACCGCCGAGGGAATCGCCGGCCGCCTTGGCCTCGTCGATAGCGGCAATCATCCCTTTTTCGGCATCAGCATCGAAGGTGCGGCAGGGGGAATTTTCGGCGCGGGCGAAGCGTTCCCGGTAGTCGGCGCATTCCGTACTCGCAGTCACGCCGCAAATTTCGGTGACGTAACCACAGACCTCGATCCCCAGGGATTTAAGAAACTTCATGCAAAGGGCGCCGACCGCCACGCGCATGGCCGTCTCCCGGGCGCTGGAGCGCTCGAGCACGTTGCGGGCATCGTCGTGACGATACTTGATCATGCCGGTGAGATCGGCATGACCGGGTCGGGGATGAACGATGGCGATCCCCTCGACCCGATCCTCGGCCCGGGGGGACATTTTCTTCTCCCAGTTTTCCCAATCACGATTGACGATGGACAGGGTCACGGGCGAACCGAGGGTTTTCCCCCAGCGCACCCCGGAAAGGAACCGCACCTGATCCTTCTCGATCGCCATACGCCCACCCCGGCCATGCCCCAACTGGCGACGGGCCAGATGACGATTGATATCCTCTTCGCACAGTTCGATATTAGAGGGCAGGCCTTCAACAATGGCGGTCAAGGCCGGCCCGTGAGACTCACCGGCGGTTAAATAGCGTAAAGTCATAATCATTTCCTGAAAAAAGGTCCGGGACAACAAAAGGACAGGCCATCGCCTGTCCTTTTGTTGTCAATACGCGCAAACAACGCTTATTTGATAATACGAGGGGTGATGAAAATCAACAACTCGCTTCGGAGATTGTTCTTCTGGGTCGACTTGAAAAGATTGCCCAGGAAAGGGATGGACCGCAGAATCGGCACACCGTTTTCAGCGAAATCATTATTCTCAACAAAAATTCCACCGATAACCGTTGTTTCTCCATCCTTGACCAAAACCTTGGTTTCTGCTTCTTTAGAGTCAATTTCAGGAGCGGCGCCGGCACCAGTGGCTACGGTGGTACCGGGAGAGCTGTTGGTGGCTTTGATATCGAGAATAATCGAATTATCGGGGTTGATGACCGGTGTCACCTCAAGGGAGAGTGCCGCTTCGACCAGTTCGGTAGTGATCTCGTCGTTGCTGACAGTCTGATAGGGAATCATGGTCCCTTGGGAAATTTTCGCCTTTTCTCCATTCAAAGTCGTGACCCGAGGGCGAGAAATGATTTTTCCTGACCCCTGCGATTCCATTGCCGAAAGACGCAAATCAAGTGTAAGTGCATCAGCAGCAAATTTAGCGAACTGAATACCACCACCGATACCGGCTGCTTGGGCCATTGATGCCCCAGCCGGTGGAATGATAAAATTACCACCAAATCCTAAGTTTGAATCTCCAAGCCATCCACTGTTAGCACCAGCATCAATCGCCTCACTAAATGAATCTTTAATACGGTCAGCGTAACCGAAGCCCCAATTAACCCCCAAGTTTCGATTAAAGGTCGAATCCGCCTCGACGATACGTGCTTCGATCATCACCTGACGTTCGGGGGTATCGAGAATAGCAACAAGCTTCTTGATCGCAGTAATAACACTAGGGATATCGGTCACAATAATCTGCTTGTTGCGATCATCGGCCGTCAGCTTACCCCGCTCGGTCATCAGTTCCTTGCTGGGGCCTTCAACGTTCTTGATAGCGGTATAGCTGACGGGGACTACCTCCGTCACCAGGTCTTCAAGTTTTTCCTTGTTGCGGGCGGCAGTGAACTTGGCTTCTTCCATGGAGCGGATTTGCTCTTTGGGCAGCACCCGGACCACGTTCCCCTTCTTCAGCATGCCGAGATTTTTCGTCTCAAGAATCAGGTCGAGCGCCTGGTCCCAGGGAACATCGATCAGACGCAAGGTAATCGAGCCTTTGACCTCATCGGAAACGATGATGTTCAGATCGCTGACTTCGGCAATCAGTTGAAAAATATCGCGCACATCGGCGTCATCGAAGACCAACTGGATCTTTTCGCCGGTATAGACGACCTCTTTTTCCAGGGGCTGAAGGGGCACTTGGGCACCGTCCACCTCAGCGACCGGCGCAGCGGCAAGTTGAACCGCCGGCGCAAAAGAAGAAACCGGCACCGGCAGCGGCACGTTCGAGGCGGTCGCCGGAGCGGTATAAGCACCGTCATCCACGACCAGAATCAGTTTGTTGGGCTGTTGCAGCAACTGATAGGAGACGTCCCCCTTGAGTTCCACGGCAAAACGAACATCCTGCCGCTTGCCGTTCATCACGGTGTACGGGGTGGCCCGCAACATGGCGCTGGGGAAGGAATGTGAGTCAAAAGTCCGACGCAGAGCCTGACTGATGGAAGCATTATTGACACCGAAGCGGACCAGGTTGCCTTGTTTGACCGCCGGTTCAATGGCGGCAGGCCCGGAAAGATCGATAATGAGTTGGGATTTACCGCCATCTTTGGCGAAATTAATGGCGGTAACATCCACCCGGCCCCCGACACGGGAGGCAACAGATGGAGAGGGAACGGTCGAAACCGCCCTTCCTCCATCCCAGATCAACACGATCTGGTCGGCCTGGCGGGCAAGATGATAATTCGGCAAGCCGGAAGCTGCGGCGTCGAAGACAAAACGGGTGCGATCCTGGTAAGTGCCAACGCGAACCTGGCTGAAACCGGCCTGGGCGGCAAAAACCCGTTCACTGAAGGACGGACGGACACCGTAGAGATCGACCACCAACCGCGCCGGATCGGCCAGGGTAAAATGAAGGAACTTCTCCACCTTCCCTTCCGTCACGAAAACGGCGCGCCCGGGTTGCATATCGACCCCGCTCACCAGCCAAGCCGTTGCCGAAGAAGCGGCCGCGGGTTCGGGCGTTTCCGCCGTGCTCAACGCCGAGTCGCCTCCTTGGGTGGGTTCGGCCGCCGTCAGGGAGCCGACACCCCAAACGGAAATGAGCAGAACCAATAGAAAGGACCAAAGGATCCGCCGTCCGTTCTTCTTCATCTTGAAATCCTTCATATCAATTGGCTCCTTCCCGCTTAGGAAGATTAATCTTCTGAAGATTTTCTCGAACTTCCCCGACAAAATCGTAATATTTCTCCCGCACCGAAACCCCCCCGGCGTCCACGCCGATCACTACTCCATTATTTCTACCGACCTTGACGCCTTTTCGCAAAATGTAAGATTTGCCCCCGGGCGCGGAAACCATCGCCATCGGTTCACCCTTGCCCGTAATCACTCCCACCAGACGCAACTGACCCAGTTCGACCTGCTGCAAAGGCGTCAACGGCTCGTCCGAGTTGGCAAGCGGCTTCTTGGGTTCGATTAGAGGAACAAAGGGATCTCGCCGCATGGAAGGATCGTAGGTGAAGACCGGTTGCGCCTCTTCCAGTTGCTGCTCAGTGGGAAGCGGTTTCGCATCCGCCTTGGGCATAGGCGCTTCAACCTTCTTGCTGGCGGGTTTCTTCGGAGGCGACGGTGGGGCCTCCTGCCCACAGCCGGCCACCAGAAGCGCCAGCGCGATCATGCCGACCAATCCAGTGCCGAGCTTCATTTCTTGCCACCTTTCCCGGGTTTCTTACCTGCGTCGACTGCCGTTGCCCCCTCGATAAAGCGGAAGGTCGTGGCCAGGCAATTGACGGCCAGAAGAATACGACCGCTATCGTCCTTGGGGCTCGCCAGGGTAAGATTATTGATGTTGACGATACGGGGCAACTTGGCCACCGCGTCGGAAAACAAGGCCACTTCATGATAGGATCCGACCATCTTCAGTTCGACCGGAACCTCGGCGTAAAATCCCTTCGGCTTTTCCGCCCCGGGCTTGAACAGGGTGACATTTAGGCCGCTTTCCTTGGCCAAGGCGGTAATACTCGTCAACAGGTTGGGGATTTCCTTTTCGTTGGGAAGCTCGGTCAGGGCGTCGTTGAGCAAGGCCTCCATCTTTTCGAATTCCGCTTTGAATTTTGGCAGATTATCGGCAATGCGCTGATCTTCCTGAATCTTGCTTTGCAGCGAGGCATCCTTTTGCTGCAGACCGGCCAATTCCTCACGCATGGGCAGGTACATGAGATAGACAAAGAGTCCCGCAATTACCAGCATGAGCGCCACAAGGATTAATAGGCGCTGATAAAGGGGAAGTTTTAGAACTTTTTCGAGCCGTGGGTCCATGGCTTACCCTTTCATCGCTGGACAGGCTTGCCGGCCGAGGCTTCCACCTTGGCGACAACATTGAATTTGTTGACTCGGACACCGGACTGGGTCGCCTGCTCGATCACCTGAAGCTCAACATTTTTGTAGTTGGGGGAGGCTTCAAGGTTCTTCAGGAACTGGGCCACCATCTCTTCGTTGAGAGCCAGGCCGCTCAAGTTAATAGTACCCCCGGATTCCTTGAAAGCGGTGATCCAGAGCTTCTCACTCAGAGACTGGCTCAACTGATCCAGCAAATGAACCGGACCACTTTTGGCTTGTTTGAGTTTGTCGAGAATATCGAGCTTGCCGACCAACTCTTCTTTTTTCTTCTTGAATTCGGCGACCTCGCCCAGGGTCTTCTTCAGCGCCTGTAACCGCTGTTCCTTGCGGGCAATCTCCGCCTTCATCTCGTTGACCTGGCTGTTGAGCGACGAGTAAACCACGCCGCAGGCGCCAGCGGTGAGAATGAGCGCAAGCAGCATCACCAGCAGCTGGCCGCGTAACTTGTCTTTTTTCTGGGAGGCCCGAATAGGCAATAGATTGATATGAATCATTTGTCGCCCACCCTCCTCATGGCAAGACCCATGGCGACGGAAAACAACGGTCCGATCGCCTCGATATATTCCGGGTCAAAATCCTTATCGCTGACCTTGATCATGCGGAAGGGATCGAGCAACTCGACGGGAATCCCCAATTGCGACCGAAGGTATTCCTGAACATTGGGTGTTTTCGAAACGCCGCCGGTAATGTACAGCTTCTGCACCTTTTCATCGGACGAGGTGGCCGAGAAAAAGTCGAAGGAACGCTGTACTTCTTGCGCGAGGCTCTCGGTGGAATCGTTGACCACCTCTTGAACAACGGCCGGATCGACCTCCTCCACCACCCCGCCCAGCTTGACTTCCTCAGCCTCATCACCGCTCAACCCCAGGCGTTTCTGGATTTCTTCGTTGTACATGTTGCCGCCGACCTGGATATCGCGAGTGAAGACCGACTTGCCGGCTTTGAGGACGTTGACGTTCATCGCCGAGGCACCCATGTTCACCAGCGCGATGATTTCATCATCCTCGAACCCGTAATTGGCTTCAAAGGCGTTTTCGATGGCAAAACAGTCGATATCCATCACCACCGGAGTCAGGCCACATTCCTTGAAGACCGCCACATGGTCATTGACGAATTCTTTCTTCGCAGCGACCAGAATCACGTTCATCAACGACGGGTCCCGCTGATCGGGGCCAAGGATCTGGAAGTCCAGATTCACTTCGGAAATCTCGAAGGGAATATACTGTTCGGCTTCCCACTGGATCGATGCCTCCATTTCATCCTCAGTCATGACCGGCAACTGAATCTTGCGGATAATGACGGAATGGCCGGAAACCGAGGTCGCGACATTTTTGGTCTTGACCTTGAGGCTTTCCAACAGGTTACGGATGACACCGACAACCGCGCCGGAGTCCATGATGGCATTATCGACGATCGCCTCCGGCGGCAAGGGCGCGACCCCAAGGGTCTGCAGCTGATAGCCGCCCTTGAACTGGTGTAACTGAACCAGCTTGACGGAGCTCGATCCGATATCGATGCCGACAACGTCTTTTTTGGCCCTAAATAGCATTGAAAGACCCTGACTCAATAAAGTGCTGAACTACCAATCACACGCCCTGCCCGAGGATCTTGAGCAAAACGCATGCCACCCTTTATTTTTATTCGGGGAAAACCCGTTCCCGGTCAACGAGCTCAAACCCCAGTGCGAAGATGATCTTGCGCATGGTGGCCATCCGACAGGGTTCTCCCCGTTCGATACGATCAACGGTCAGCGGCGAGACCCCGGCTTTGCGTGCTAGCTCGGCCTTGCTCATCAACTGGCTCTCGCGGATTTCCTTGACACGATTGGACATGAAAACTGGCCATCCCGGCAGAGGTGAATTAATACAAATTATATACAATGTATAGATAACTACGCGTTACAGTCAATACAATTTCACCTCAATTACCATTCCAAACCCTTCGGAATCCCGCGACTTTTCCTTCCAGGCACAAGATGATGAGCTCCCCGGAGTGCAGCCACACCAAATGTGGTCAAAAAAAATTTTCATCCTGACCGATTCCGCAAACAGGCAGGGTGAATCAAAGAAACCTTTGCAGATACCAATCGGCCAGAAGCTCCCCCCAAAACAGCCAGATCACGGCCCCTCCCGCCAAAAAAGGGCCAAAGGGAATCGCCAGCTTACCGTCGGCGCCCTTGATCAGCATCAACGGTACGCCGACCAGGGTGCCGAGAAGCGAAGAGACAAAGATGATCGGCAGCACCGCTTTCCAGCCGAGAAAGGCCCCGAGCATGGCCAAGAGCTTGATATCCCCGCCCCCCATCCCTTCTTTCTTGGTCAGAAATTCGTAGCTGACCGCCACCAGAAAGAGACTGCCGCCACCGAGAAGAATGCCGAGCAGAGAATCGCTCCAGCTCACCCAGGGAAGCAGGAAGGAAGCGCCGAAGCCGAGGACGATCCCCGGCAGACTGATGACATCGGGAATAATCTGAAGGTCGAGATCGATAAAGGTGATGGTGACAAGCAGTGCGACGAAAACCCAGAAGACCACCGTAGCCCAGTGGATTCCGAAATAATAGAGGACCATCGCGAAAAGCAGCCCGGTCAAGGCTTCGACCAGGGCGTAGCGGATCGGAATCCGCACCTGACAGCTGGCGCAACGGCCGCGCAGGAAAATCCAGCTGAGGATGGGAATGTTCTGATACCAGCGGATCGGCCCGCCACAGCGGGGACAGCGGGAACGGGGGGAAACGATCGACTCGCCGGCGGGAATACGATAGATGCAGACGTTGAGAAAGGATCCGACCACCGCGCCGAGCACGAAAGCGAAGCCGAGCAGCAGGTAATACTCTAATGGCATGAAAATCTCCGTCAGTCGAAAAATACCGAGGTATTTTCCTGAAAAATCGTCTCCAGATCAGCCAGCATCTTTTTCATCTGTCCATAGGGGATACCGAGGCTCAAGGCCCCGGGAACCTGGGATAGTCTCATTTCGGTGTCGGGCCTGGCCTGGCCGATGCCGAGGGCGCGGCAGAGACTGCCGGCAACATTTACTGTGGCCGCCAGGCGATAGGCGGCCGGGTAGACACCCGGAGAGAAGTCGAGGCGGTCATGATGCAAGGTCGCCTGAATGAAGGTGGGGTTGAATTTCCACTTTTCCAGCACGGCGGCGCTGAGCATGGCGTGGGGAAAATGAAACCATTCCCTTTCGAGCGCATCCGCTTGCGCTTCGCCGGCATCGACCAGAGCCAGCAAGCGCTGATAACGGGCGGGGTCGAAATCGTACATCACCAGCTTGCCGATGTGCCGGAAGAGACCGGCGAGAAAGGCCTCTTCCGCATTGGTCGAGTTAAAATCCCGGGCAACCAACCGGGCCGCCAGGGCGCAGCCAACGGCATCCTCCCAGAGACGCTTTTGGATCGGGCCGGGATCGCTGCCGAAAGATTTCAGGCTGGCGGTGAGAACCAGACTGCGCAACGCCTCTTCCCCCAGGATCACCACCGCTCGCGGAATCGTGGAGACTTCGGTCCGCACGCCGTAAAAAGCAGAATTGGCCATGCTCAGCAAACGGCCCGAGAGAACCGGGTCGCAGGCGATCAGCCCGGCCAGGGATTCCGCTGTGTAGTCCACTGATTGCAACATTTCTAGAACACGGGAAGCCACTGCCGGCATGGGCGGCAGGTTATACATCGATTCGACGATTTCACAGAGTTGGTCGGCCATGGGATCCTCCCTCGAAAATTGTATTCACATGTCAACAGATGATTCTAAAGGCGCTATGCAAACTTTGCTCCCATCGGCGCAATTTCCTAAGAGAAGGAAATCTTCGTGCCTCTTTTTCTCGTCGCGGGTTGATTTTAATCGACGAAAAGGGTTAATCTGTAAATAGAATACTCACTTTAGCAGCAGAGCAGGCCGACCTATGGCGGAAATCAGCGAAGCGACAACCTATCCGGTCAATCCCCTCGCGGGATACCCGCGCCATCCCGCGACCGAGCAGGAGCAAGGAACCGGCACCTCTAGTCGCCGGGAAACCGGGAGCGGAGATGCCGCCTCCTTCCCCTCTTCGGCCACAGACAAGGTTACCATTAGCCGCGAAGCGCAACAGATTATGCAGCTGGCCAGCGCCGATCGCCGCGTCCGAGCTCACGAAGCCGCCCACTCCGCCGCCGGGGGGCAATATGCCGGTGGCCCGAGCTACAGCTATAAGCAAGGACCGGACGGCAAACGCTATGCCGTCGCCGGCGAAGTCCCCATCGATGTTTCGCCCGTTTCCGGCGACCCGCAAGCGAGCATCCAGAAAGCCCGGGTGGTACGCTCCGCCGCTCTCGCCCCGGCCGACCCCTCTCCGCAAGACCGGCAGGTCGCGGCGGCGGCGATGCGCATGGAAATGAAGGCCCAATCCGACCTGCAAGCCATGCGCCGTGAGGAAACAACCCAGGAAACCCAGGGACCGGAAAGCATTCGGAGCCGAGAGGAAAGGAGTGACGAAACCGCCGATTCCCAGCAAGCCTCCGGAACAAACCCGCCGCCGGCCGAGACCCGCTCCATCCGCCTGTACGCCTGAAGTTATTGTCTGCCCCCTGAAAAAACAGCCTGTCTGGAATCTTCCGGACAGGCTGTTTGCATTTTCTCAGAACCGGGCTTCGGAATCCGGTGGCTCGATCTCCCCCGGGAAGCGCGTGAAGGGATAAGGCCGCTCATTCTCATTGAGCGTCAGGTAGCGGATGACGCGGTAGGAATAATCGGCCACCCGCGAACCGAATTTGCGCAACGGCTCGCTGGGAGTGCCGGTCACCAGCAGATAGAGATACTGACCGAGCACCGTCACCTGCACAACAAGCCGCAGAATCTCGAAGACCAGCAGGAAAAGGATGGCATAAAGCAGGCGCAGCAGGATTTTCAGGCGACTTACGGTCGGGCCTGAAACCGATGTGGTGGATGCCGTTTCGCCACTTGCGGCCGCGCCGGAAGCGGGAATGAACCAGCGCCCTTGCTCTTTGCGGGCATGGGGAATCTCCCCGTCGCGCAGCAGCTTGCGCAACGGTTCGCCGGGATTTTGACCGTCATCCGGCAAGAGCCCGGCCTCGTTCAGAAGCCGGGCGGCATCGGCGACCGCCAGTCCTTCCAGGTCTTGCTTGCGCAGATAGTCGTCGATAAATCTGATGATTTCGTGCTGATCCGTCATGTTGCCCTCCCAGAAAAGAATGATATGCCGGCAAAACGGCCGGAACAGCATAGCGTTCCTGGTTAGCAATTTCAAACAAAGAGCGCAACGGATGGGAAAAAACAGCGAAATCTACTCTTTTTCGCTCCAGGGCCGGCCGTGATGATTCAAGGCCACGCGATCGAAATGGAGGTTCTGGCGGGGATGGGGAGCCTTCTCCTCGGCCGGATAGCCGATCCCGACCATCGCCTCGACCTGAAAGGTTGCGGGCAAGCCGAGAAGCTGCACCAGATAATCGTTGGCGCTGAGTGCGGCATCATGACGGCGCTGACGGATCTGCACCCAACAGCTTCCCAACCCCAGGGAGGCGGCGGTCAGATGGAGGATGACCGAGGCGATGGAGCAGTCCTCGACCCAGACATCGGAAAGGGAGGGATCGGCACAGACGACGATAACCAAGGGGGCCTCGGCGAGAAAAGCGGAGCCGTGTTCCTTGGCCGCGGCCACTTCCTTGAGCAGCGCCGGATCATCGACGACGACGAAGTGCCAGGGATCGAATCCTCGGGAGGAGGGAGAACGGAGCATCGCCTCCACCAGCTGCGCGGTCTTTTCCGGTGGCACCGGTGTCGGCTGGAATTTGCGGATACTGCGGCGTTGCCGCAAGAGTTCGAGAAACATTGTCACCTCACTTGAAAGATAAATTCCAACATCTTGTTCATTCGATGATTTTCGCCCGGACAACAGCCCCGCGCACGCCCTGCTGAACGGCCCGATCGCTCAAGGGACCGATCCCCGTCTTCACCCGCGCCCCCCGCCCGGGAGCCAGGGTGCCGGAAAGATCAAAGGTGGCCTGCCGCCGCTTTCCTCCGTTATCAACGTACTGCACCTGATAACGGATGGCGGTCACCGGCAGCTGGGTGGGGTTGGAGATCTCCGCGACCAGATAGCCGGAGGCGTCGCGCTTCAGCGCCAGCTTCAGATACTTTTGCGGATTGTCTGCCAGATCGAGGCGGGCCAGGGAACCGGCGGCGGCCTTCCCCTCGGGGGAATTGGAACCGGCGGCGGCGGCGAAATACTGCTTCGCCTTGTTCCGGTCCCCTTGGGCCAGGGTCAGTTCTCCCAGGGAATTGAGGGCCGTTGCCGTCGGCAGCAGCTTCACGCTCCTTTCCAGGTCGGCCCGGGCGGCCTCCGCCTGTCCCAGCTTCTCCCGCGCCAGACCGCGTTTGGCGTAAAAATGAAAATAGTCGTCGTTGCGCGCCAGGGCGTTATTGTAGCTCGCTTCCGCCTCCCGATAGCGTCCCTGGGCAAACTGGGCGTCACCGCGCAAGGCATGAAACAATCCCTCCCGGGGCTCGATCTGCAAGGCCTTCTCGGCCAGAGCCAGCGCCTGGGCCGGCTCCTTTTTTTGCAGCGCTTCCCGCCCCTTGTCGTGGGCGGCATAGGCTTCGCGGCTCTTGAGCAGACCGGCGACCTTCTGCCGGTAGCGCACCTCCCCGCGATCGCCGCCGGGGGGAAACTCCTTGAGGGATTCGCGGTTGGCCAACACCCGTTCCATCGACGGCGGATGGCTGGAAAAAAGACCGGAGAGCCAATCCTGATTGCGCCCCTCGGAGAGGCGCACGAAGGTTTCCTGCAAGCTGACCGCGGCCTGGGTATCGTAACCGGCCTTGTACATATATTTCATGCCATAATAGTCGGCTTCCCGCTCGGCATCGCGCCCATATTTCTGGCTGATCAACTGGCTCGCCGCCGCCGCGCCGCCCACCGCCAGGTTGGCGAACTCGCTATTGGCCGAGGCGATTTGGGTGGCGAGGACCACCCCCTGCATCAGCATGCCGCGCTCCATCCCCTTGGCGCCGTGCCGGGCCGCCGCGTGGACAATCTCGTGGCCAAGCACCGCCGCCAGTTCCGCTTCGCTCTTGAGCTCGACCAAGAGGCCGCGGTTGATGGCGATCTTCCCGCCCGGCAGCGCCCAGGCATTGGGGGTCGAATCGTTGATGACCTTGAATTCGTAGGGCAGGCCCCGGTCGCTCACCGCCGCCAGGCGCTTGCCGATGCCGGCGACATAGTTGGACAGTTCGGCATCGACGGTATAATCCCCCCCCTGCATCTGGCGGCTCGGGGCGTATTGCTCGGCGCCGAGGTTGAGCTCGGTCGACTCAGGCACCAGACGCAACTCGTTTTTACCGGTGACCGGATTGACGGCGCACCCAGCCAGCATCGCGAACAAAACCAGCAAAAGAATAAAATACTTGGACATGACCACCCCCGGCCGCGGCAAAAACACATCTTCGGATTAGAAATCTCAGGATGTGTTACCACAGCCGGGGGGCTATTTCAAGGAATGCGAAGAGGATGGAGACGGTGGTCGGCTCAGCGGCGGCGGGAAGCGCCGCAGGCGGGGCAGTAGCTCCAGTCTTCGGCAAGGATCGCGCTGCAAGAGCAGCGGGAAGCGGCGCGCCGCCGGCACTGGCGCAATTTGAGGATGCCGATGAGGAGCAACAAGAGAGGGAGAAGAAGGAGCATGCCCTGTTCAAAGGGACCGAACAGGCCGAAGCCGCGCAGAGTGCAGCGCCCACGGCAATAGCCCTGATAGTTGTAAGCGAAGACCGTCAGGGCCGCTGCGGCCAGGGTCAAGGGGATAAGGAAGCGTTTCACCGGCGCTCTCCGGGCCGTCCGCAAAAAGGACAGAAACGATGGCCGAGCGCGTGCCGCCGACCGCACCCCGAACAGACTTCGCGTAACAGGGTCCGGCAATGAGGGCAGATCAACCAGTCCCCCGCCACCAGCCGGGTGCAACCGGGGCAGGATTCTGCTGGCGGCGGCAGCGGCTCGCGGCTTTTCTCCAACTCGGCCAGCAGAGTATAGACGAGCAAGCCGAGGAGGATGAGCAGCAGCAGGATCATAGGGCCATCCTAGGCGGCGGTCGCCAGGCTTTCCCCGGCCACCCGACCGTCGCGTAACAGCAGGGTGCGATGAAAGTTCCCGCGCGTTTCCGGGTTGTGGGTGACCATGACGATGGTCTGCCCTTCCCCGTTGAGTTCGGCAAAGAGGTCCATGATCGACGCGGCGGTGGCAGTGTCGAGACTGCCGGTCGGCTCGTCCGCCAGAATCAGCGGCGGCCGGTTGACCAGGGCGCGGGCGATGGCCACCCGCTCCTGCTCGCCCCCGGAAAGCTCCCCGGGGAGATGACCGGCGCGCGCCTTCAGCCCGACCCGTTCCAGGACCTGATAGGCCCGCTCCCGCTTCTCGGCGTTCGCCAGCTTCTTCACCGTCAGGGGCAGCATGACATTTTCCAGGGCGGTCAGGTAAGGCACCAGGTTGAAGGATTGAAAGACGAAGCCGAGATATTCGCGGCGGAAGTCGGCGAGCTGTTCGGCCGGAAGGCGAAAGATGTCGATGCCGTCGACCCGGATGGTTCCGGCCGTGGGGTGGCAGAGCCCCCCGATCAGCGAAAGAAAGGTGCTCTTGCCCGACCCGGAAGGACCCATGACCCCGAGAAAGGTGCCTTCGTCGATACTCAGGTCGATGCCGTCAAGGGCCGCGACCACGCCGGCCCGGCTCGGGTAATGTTTGCTCAATCCATTGATTTCGATAAAGGCCATGACTGCATCCAGAAAAAAGAGGGAAGAAATCTACAAGGTTCGTAACGCCGTCGTCGGATCAAGGCGGCTGGCGTGGAGGGCCGGATAAATGGAGGCCAGGGTGCCGACCAAAAGGGCCAGGAGCAGGGAACCGGCCGCCAGCGTCCCATCCCAAACGAGTTGCGCGTGGGCTTCCGCCAATACCGGCAGCAGCAGGCCCGTAGCCAGCATCCCGGCAAGATAACCGAGAACTCCGGCCAGCAGGCTGACCGTCGCCGCTTCGATGAGAATCAGCCGCGCCACATGGGCGCGACGGAAACCGAGGGCGCGAAAGATGCCGATTTCGCGGGTGCGCTCATTGACCGAGCCCATCATGGTGACGAAAACCACCAGGGCGCCGATGAGAATCACCACCATCGCCACACCGAAGGCGAAGACCTGAAACTGCTCGATGGCGTGCAGGCGGCTCTTTACCACCTGCTGGATAGCCCCAACCTTGGCCTCGGGTAAGACGGCGGCGATCTGCTCGACCATCTCTTCCACCGGGCAATCCCCGCACAGGGCGGCCACTTCCACCAGCGAGACCAGCCCCGGTTTGTCGAGCAGTATCTGCGCCGTCGGCAGGCTGGCGATGAGCAGATCGTCATCCTGAGAGCCGGTCTCCCGCAGAATGCCGGTCACCGTGAAGGGAAAACCCTCAATCTCGACCGAATCTCCCGGCTTCAACCCCAGCCGCCGGGCCACAGAATGGCCGGCGACCAGTTCGTTCCTCTCCACCAGCGGCCGCCCTTCGATGCTCCACCAGCGCTTGAGCTGGAACTCCCGATCCGCCGCCACACCCATGAGCAGCACCCGCTCCCCCTTGACCTCGACGGCGCCGAGCACCTTGGGGGCGACGGCGGCGATATTGCGCCGGTTGGGGATGGTCTCGATACGGGCGAGATCGGCCTCGGGGATCTCCCGGGGATCGACGCTCACCCCGCCGAGGGTGATGCCGCCGTAGGAGAGGGAAAGCTCATCGGTCTTTGGGGTGATGAGGATATTCGCCCCGAAATTCTCCATCTGGTGTTGAACTTCGGCGGTCATCGCCGCCGACAGGGAAAGCATGGTCACCACCGTGGCGATGCCGATGAGCAGTCCGGCCAGCAAAAAAGCCAGACGTGCCTTACGGCGGCGCAGGTTGTTGAAGGCGATGGTCCGCAGTTTCATGAAAATCAGATCCTTTCGAAATAACGATTGCCCTGCAACAGATCCGCTTCACGGATAAGCAACCGGCCGTCGCTTTCGCGCCTTTCAAGGGGGGCCGGATTACATCCCCCTTTGACCTCGTTGATCAGGTTGGAATGGAAGCGCTGGCCACAGTTGACGCAAACCATCTCCTCTCCTTCCTGACGGTAGCCCTGCTTGTCCCGGTAGCAGACGTCGCAGGCGTCAAAGGCGGCGCGCATCACTCCGTCCTGGCTTTTCAGCACAAAAAAGTCGATGCTCGTTGCCCCATTCTGGTAACTGAAAAAATGCGCCTGGCCATCGTCGACCTGCTTCAAGGGGATGGCCACCTCGCCGGCGACAACCGCCACCGCCGGATATTTGGTGGCACCCGAGGCCGAAAATTTCCAGGCTAGCAGAGCGACACCGGCCAGCAGAAAGACCCCGATCGCCAGCAGCGGCAACCAACTCTTCTTTTTTGCCCCGTCGAACTGGGCGCGTTTTGTTTCACGATCGGACATGCATTTCCTCCACAAATAAAAATCGCGTTTCAGAATGTTTCAGGCTGATCAAAAATACCCAGGTGCAAGGCGCCCGAAATTCGAGGAGTGAGGCGTACCCGAAGGTACGTCGCAGCGACGAGGATAAGGGCAACGCCGCAGATGGGCGTTTTTCATCAGCCTGTCAACCGCAACAACCGCCGCCGCACCCCTTCTTCACCACCGGCTTGCATCCCGGGCAGGCGCCGTTTCCGGCACTCGCCTTGGTCGCAGGCACCGCACCCGTCGAAGCCAAGGTCGCGGGGTAACCGGCGTCGCTGATGGTCGCTGCGATGGTTTCGGGCGCGACGCGGACGGCGTCATAACCGACCTTGGCGGTCCCACCGGTCAGATCGACGCTGACCTCACCGATGCCGTCCACTTTGTTCAGAGCTTGCTCGATCCGCCCGACACAGGCGCTACAGGTCAGATTGCCCACCTGCAACTCGACCACCGAGGCCTTTGCCGCAACCTCGGCCGGTGCCCGACCGGAAAAAGCGACCGCGCCGGCGAACAGCACCGCCACACAACCGATAACCACCGCCAGACTCCAACGATTCATACTGTCTCCTTGCGTTTTCTGGGAAAGAAGAAATGAGCGGGGCTGCCCCGCGAGCGTCACGAAAAAAATAGGCCTTTTTATGTCATGCCCAGGACGGCAAAAGGAGGAGCACGCCCTCGCAGGCGTTTGCCAAGCTTCTTTACACAGGCCGTGCCAGGTCATTAACTATCCGTTTTTACATAAAAAAGCACCCGGATGCAGATTCATAACCTGGTCCGGGTGCGGAATATTCTGCTTTTGGCTGTAGATTATTCTTCAGCTGAAAGGGTTGAAAATAAATCCGTCTCCTTTTCCCCCTGTTTTTGCTTTAGGTATAATGGTTGCATGACCAATAGATAAAGATAACCCCTTGCCATCCATCAGGGTGATCTTGCGAGCAAACAGTTTTTCTGCTACAGTTCACACCTAGCCACTGGGGAGGAAAACAAATGAGAAGCAATGTCAAGATAGACCCAAAAACTTCTCAAGGTGTCAAATTTGAGGTTAAGGGGGACGGCGTTCTTATAACCAACTCAAGGGAGATCGTGAGGAGTGCTGCCGCGCAAAAGCAAATTAATGCGCTCATAAATTTAAAGTCCGCCACTTCTAAAAAGTGAACATAGCCCCATACCTATTAATACCACTCCTCGCAGGGTATGCTTTCGCTGTTTTTTTTCCCCCTTCGAGATATCATTCAGCTAGAGAAGATGGGCATCGCCTATTTTTTCGTGCAGCCTTTTATGGTCTTTTCCTGACAATCTGCTCAATTCTCATCCACTTTTCCATTCCGTGGTATTTCCCAAATTTTTCAACAAAATACTTTGATACACTAAATCTACTAATTAGCACCATCCCTAAAAATTGCATTGAAAATTTGGATGTAGCAACTTGGGCGCTAAGCCTAAATGCTGTGATTCTTCTCCTTGCATCGGCACTTGGTGCCTTATTCAATCTTCCATATTTCTGCTTTCGAAAATATTTATTGCAATTGCTTCCAGGTAATTTTTCTGAAAAACTATACAACACATGGCTAATGGCAAAATTTGAAATTATTCTTAATTCGCCTTTTTATTTTAGACTTTACATTTATGACAAAGTTATAGAATCGAATGATTTCGCGGTAATAATATCACGTGCACTAAAAAGTGGAATGCCTGTTTCATTTAGCATGAAAAATGAAAAAGTTTACGTTGGATTTCCGGTAACAACAATTGATCCAAGTGAGCAGAGAAAAGATTTTAGAATACTTCCATTTTTAAGCGGATACAGGGAAAAGGAAAGAAGGCAGATAATTTTCACAACAGACTACGCTTATATATATGAGTTAATTGACGGAAAAGAAAAACAAACTGACATGGCTATGGAAGATTTTGAGATTGCTTTGCCTTTATCAGATGTACAATCAGTAAATTTATTTGATTTTGAGATGTACTGCAAATTTAATCCTAATTTTGTACGAGATTTCCACAACCAAAATAAACAAGAAGACAAAATATGATTGGAAACCACTGCGGTCCCATAGTTCTCAAAGCACCGCCAGCTTTGGGCTGTGGGAAAAACGGTAGAGTAGAGAGCAGGTTTTACCCTGCCCTCCCTCATCAAACCGTGCATGCGGTTTTCCCGCACACGGCTTTCCGATGTTCTTCACCGCAAGGCATGCGCCCTCTTCCAACCCGCTGAGGTCGGC